>CBHWAL010000113.1:0-10499 GCA_966111495.1 uncultured Achromobacter sp.
CCGGTTCCTGTTTGCGGGGTTTTTGGTGGTTTTTGCACGAATTTTTTTGGTTTGGCCTGCACCGGGCGTTTGGCCCGCCGAAACCGGGGGCCGGCCGCTCCCGGCCCATTCCTCCCAGGAGCAAGACCATGAAAATCGCATTGATCGGCATTACCGGACGCGTGGGTTCGCGCGTGGCAGACGAACTGCTCAAGCGCGGCCATCAGGTGACGGGCATCGCCCGCAACCCGGCCGAGGTCAACGAGCAGCCGGGCCTGACCGTCCGCCAGGGCGATGCCACCGAGCCCGAAGGCCTGACCCCGATTCTGGCGGGCCATGACGCCGTCATCAGCGCCACGCGTTTCGTGTCCACCGATGCCAAGCCGCTTCTGACCGCCGTAAAGAACGCCGGCGTGCCGCGTCTGCTGGTGGTGGGCGGCGCCGGCAGCCTGCTGGTCGCACCCGGCAAGATGCTGATCGACACCCCCGAATTCCCCGATGCGTACAAGCCCGAGGCCCGTGCGGGCGTCGTGTTCCTGGACACGCTGCGCCAGGAAAAGGTGCTGAACTGGACCTTTCTGTCGCCGTCCGCGATCTTCGAACCCGGCGAGCGCACCGCGACGTTCCGCGTGGGCGACGACCACCTCTTGGCCGACGACGACGGCAAGAGCTGGATTTCGATGGAAGACTACGCGATCGCCCTGGCCGACGAGGTGGAGACACCCCGGCATTCGCGCCGCCGCTATACCGTCGGATACTGATCAACGATCGCAATTGTTTGTAAACTGGCAGGCCGCCAGCCGGCGTCATCTGAGTAGTCCTGTATGCGTATGAAGTGGAAATCCTTGGCCGTCTGTCTGCTGGTTGCCTCCAGTTGTGTGGCGGCTGCGCCGGCGCTTGCGGCCGCGGCGCAATCGAACAAGGAAATTGCCGTCGCGTTCTTCCGCATGATGTTCCAGGACCGCGACGTCGACGAGGCGGTGCGCCGGTACGTCGGCCCGACCTACACGCAGCACAATCCGTACATGCAGGACGGCGTCGGGCCGATGGTCGACTTTTTTCCGCGCTACTTCGAGCAGCATCCGCAGGCCATCGTCGAGATTAAGTGCGTCATCGCCGAAGGCGACCTCGTCATGATCCACAACCTGTGGCGCGATTCGCCCGAAGACCGCGGCCAGGCCGTGGTCGACATCTTCCGCATCGAAGACGGCAAGATCGTCGAACACTGGGACGTCAGCCAGGAAATCCCCGAGAATCCCGCCAACAAGAACGGCATGTTCTAGGTGTCCATGATCGAACCCGTCGACCTGCCCCGCGCCTATCTCCTTCTGAACCACGGCCCGACCGTGCTGGTCACCAGCGCGCACGGCGAGGCCCGCAACGTGATGGCCGCGGCGTGGGCCATGCCGCTGGACTTCAGTCCGCCCAAGATGCTGGTCGTGGTCGACAAGAACACCTGGACGCGTGAACTCATCGAAGCGTCGGGCGAGTTCGCGCTATGCATTCCGTCTCGCGCACAGGCGCGCGCCACGATGGTGGTGGGCTCGCAATCCGGGCGTGACGACGACAAGTTCCAGGCCAGCGGCCTGACAACATTTCCCGCCAGCAAGATCGGCGCGCCGCTCATCGAGGGCTGCCTGGGCTGGCTGGAATGCAAGGTCATTTCTGAACCGCACAACCAGCAGGCCTACGACCTCTTCATCGGCGAGGTCGTGGCCGCGTGGGCGGCGCCGGACGTGTTTTCCGGCAACCGCTGGCACTTTCCGGACGACGAGCGCCGGTCGGTGCACTACCTGGCTGGCGGCTCCTTCTTCGCCACCGGCGAAGCCTTCAACGTCGCCGATCCGGAGTAAGGGCCATGCGCAGTGTGTACCTGGCGGGTTTCGATGTCTTTCTGCCTGATGCCGTGGCGCACGGCGAACGGCTCAAGACCCTGTGCGCCACCTATGGTTTCGAGGGCGTGTTCCCGCTGGACAACGCCGCGCCGCCGGAACTCGCCGGGCAGGCGCTTGCGGAATGGATCTATCGCGCGAACGTCGCGCTGATCCGCCGTGCCGACATGGTGATGGCGAACCTGAATCCGTTTCGCGGCGCCGAGCCCGATTCGGGCACGGCCTTCGAAGTGGGCTATGCCATCGCCTGCGGCAAGCCCGTGTGGGGCTATACCGGCAAGGCCGGCACGCTGATCGATCAGGTGGCGGTGGGGGCGGCGGCCGACGACGGCGCCTCGCGCATGGTCGACGCGCAGGGCCATACGGTCGAGGACTTCGGTTTGAACCTGAACCTGATGCTGGCGTGCAGCGCGCGCATCGTGAACGGCGGGCCGGCGGACTGCCTGGCGAGGATGGCGCGCGAGCGCACCTGAATCTCGCGGCTAGGTGCGCGCTGGCTTCGTCTTTCTAGCGGCGCTGGCCGGCGCGCCCAGGTACCCCATCACTGCATCCACCACCGCTGCTTCGAGCTGCTTGGGCGTGAAGCCCGCAGGCGGCTCCAACGCGGCCGCATGCACCAGCGACTCCATGATCCGCAGCACCACATAGGTCGCCAGATCCCGGTCCGCCTGCGCGATCTCGGCGCGGTGCAGTTCCAGGAGATGCCGCATACGGCGGTGGATGTCCTGGTCTGCGCGGCTGTGCTCATGCGGCTGGTCGAACAGCGGAAACTCTCTTTCCAGCACACGGTGCAGCGCAGGCTCCAGCAGGTGCGCGTGC
Source organism: uncultured Achromobacter sp. (assembly GCA_966111495.1). Lineage (GTDB taxonomy): Bacteria > Pseudomonadota > Gammaproteobacteria > Burkholderiales > Burkholderiaceae_B > Achromobacter. Next base: position 2,691 of record CBHWAL010000113.1, read on the forward strand.
AGCATGGCTTGCACGATCGCGCCCACGCGTTCGCGCAGCGTGGCCGCCGGGTTGCCGTTCAGCACGTCGTCGATCACGTCCAGCATCTGGTTGTCGTGCCGGTCGTGCAGCGCGGCGATCAGCGCATTCTTGTTCGGAAAGTACTGATAGAGCGAACCCACGCTCACGCCCGCCGTTTCCGCGATCAGATTGGTGTTGGTGCCGGCATACCCGTGCGTGGCCAAAACGCGTGCCGTGGCCTGCAGAATGGTGTCGACGGTGTGTTGCGATCTGAGCTGGCGCGGCGATTTCCGGGGCTGGGGAATGGCGGTCATGAACGTGGCAAAAGGCGGGTATCAAACGTGAGCAATGGCTCATGGAATGTGCGGCAGGCGATTGCAGGCGATTGCAGGCCAACGGGCCGTGGTCCGGCGGCGCCGCAGCCAGGCGGCCCCACCGCAACGCGCTGCGTCGCTTCGCGCGAATTATGCCATTCGCTCAGATACGCGATGGCCGCGCCCGCGAATGCCGCGGGCGCAACCTTGGCGGCCCCTTAGACGGTGGCCGCCATCTCCAGCACTTCGTCGTCGATCGCTTCGGCCTGACCGTCCTTCAGCTTTTGCAGATGGTCGGCCAGCTCCGCGATGGTCAGCGCCACCAGCCCGTGCTCGGCGGCGTAGCGATCCAGCGCCGCGCCGCGCATCATCGTGCCGTCGGCATTCATCAGTTCGCACAGCACGCCCGCCGGGCGCATGCCGGCCAGCACGGCCAGATCCACCGAACCTTCGGTGTGGCCGCGGCGCGTCAGCACGCCGCCCGGTTGGGCGCGCAGCGGAAACACGTGGCCGGGGCTGACGATGTCATCGGGCTGCGCCGACGGCGCGATGGCGGCGCGGATCGTGGTGACGCGGTCCACGGCGGACACGCCGGTGCTCACGCCCTCGCGCGCCTCGATCGACACGGTGAAGGCGGTGGCAAAGCGGCTTTGGTTGCGCTGAACCATCGGCGGCAATTCCAGGCGATCCAGCGTGTCGCCGGGCAGGCAGAGGCACACAATGCCGCTGCCGTCGCGGATGAGCTGCGCCATGACGGGCACGGTCAGCTTGTCGGCCGCGACGATCAGGTCCGCTTCGTTCTCGCGGTCAAAGTCGTCCATGAGGATGACGGGACGGCCCAGGCGCAAATGATGCAGCGCGCGCGACAGGCGCACGGCAAAGGGCTGCGAAGCCAGGCTGGGGATGGGGGACTGCTGGGTGAAGGCAACGTTGGACATTGAAACGCTCTCGCAAAAGGATTGGGCGAAAAACGTTTCAGGGCTAATCGACAGCCGAGCGCAATACGTTCAGGCGGGGCGCAAACGCGCCCGGCGCAGCCGAGTATGTGCCGGCACATCTTCTCTCATCCGGACTATGACCGTCGGCCCTGGCTTCTCACCAGGTCTGCTGACCCCGGCCAACAACGGCCGGGCGCTCGCGGGCTCGCCACATTGCATGGCATACCGCCGGTGGGGAATTGCACCCCGCCCTGAAGACGTACTGCATGTCGTGTTAACGACCGGCCGATTGTACGCCTGTCCGCAGAACGGGGCTGAATATGCTTATTGCGGTTGTGGTCTTGGGAAATGGGGCGACGGGCCCCGTTTTCCGTCAGGCGGCCTTGCTCGCCCTGGACGTTTTGGCCTTCGTGGTCACGTCCGCATCGGCCTTTTTGGCGACGACCTTCTTGGCAACGACGTTCTCGGCATTGACCTTCTCTGCATCGGCCGTGCCGGCCTTTTTCGCCTTCTTCGCGGGCAGCGCCAGCATCGTGCCACGGCAAGGCGGCGTGCCGCAGAGGCACTTGTAGCCCTCTTTCAGCGCCTTCGTGATGCGGTCGTCCAGGACCAGGCCGTAGTCGTACGACAGTTCCGTGCCGCGCGGGATGTCCTGCAGCGCCACGATGTAGACGCGCTTGCCGTGCTTGCCTTCCTGCGCCTCGCAGTTGGGCTGGCAGGAATGGTTGATCCAGCGCGCGTCGTTGCCTTCGTCGCCGCCGTCGATGACGCGGCCGGTGCTAAGCGCAAAGAAGAACGTGTGGAAGGGATCGTCCGGGTTGGTCGGGTGGCGGCGGTCGGCTTCCTTGGCGCTGATGCGCGTGCCGCCGTACTCGATGATGCGCGTGCCTGCCGGAATCTTGCGGGCGGCGAAGACGCCGTTGCCGTGCAGCTTGGAGCGGCGGACGACATGCCAGGGCTTGATCGGGGTGTCTTCGTTGGTCATTGAGAATCGAGTGTGGCGGTGAGACGAAACAGAATTATATCGGCGGCTTCATTGCGCGATGACAGGCGTATAGTGAGCGCCGCCTTGTCCCTTGCTTGATATTCATCATGATCGTCCGTCCGCGGCCCTCCGCGCTGGCTTTGTTCTTTGTACTGCGTGGTTCAATCATCCCGCGCATCCTCAGCAGGATCATCGTCATCACGGTGCTCTCCTGCGTGGTGGTGTGGATGTACCACCGCCAGTTCTTCTCGCCCGCGCACCTGACCGCGGTGCCGTTCTCGCTCTTCGGCCTGGCCCTGTCCGTCTTCATGGGCTTTCGCAACAACGTCTGCTATGACCGCTGGTGGGAAGCCCGCAAGCAGTGGGGCGACCTCGTCGTGCAGGCGCGCAGCCTGGCGCGCGAGAGCGCGGTGCTGCTGGCGGCCAGCACCGCCAATCCCGTGCAGGAACGGCTGGTGCGGCGCTGCATCGGTTTCGGCTACGGCCTGGCGGCGCGGCTGCGCGGGCAGGACATGGTCGAGGCGGTGCGCCCGTGGGTGCAGCAGGACGAGCTCGACACGCTGGCCGGTTGCCGCAACGTGCCAGATGCGCTCCTCATGTCCATCAACCGTGATCTGGCGTCGTGCCTGCGGCGCGGTGAACTGACCGACATCCTGTACCAAGGCCTGACCCAGCGCGTGGCGCAGTGCGCCGCGATCCAGGCGGCCTGCGAGCGCATCAAATTCACGCCCTGTCCGTTCGCCTATTCGCTGCTGCTGCATCGCACGGCGTGGCTTTTCTGCCTGCTGCTGCCCTTCGGCCTGGTGGGCACGCTGGAGTTCCTGACGCCGCTCGCGGTAACTATCGTCGCGTACACGTTCTTCGGCCTGGACGCGTTGGGCGACGAGCTGGAGGATCCGTTCGGTGCTGACGAGAACGACTTGCCGCTGTCGGCGCTGGCCCGCGTGATCGAGATCGACCTGCTCGAAGGCCTGGGCGTGCGGCCGCTGCCGGAACCGGCGGAGCCGGTGGATTACGTGCTGCGCTGAAGACGCCGGGGCGGCGGGGGTAAGAGAAATAGCGCCCTACGCCGCCGGCCCCGGACCCGGCCCCGTCAGCGGCAGCTTGGTTTCCTTCAACCGGCGCAGCACGAAGCAGGACTTGCTGTGCCGGATTCCGGGGATGCGGTACAGCTGTTCGCGTAGCAGGCGCTCGTAGTCGCGGGTGTCGCGCACGGCGATGCGGATGTAATAGTCGTAGTCGCCCGACACCAGAAACGCCTCCAGCACCTCGGGAATCTGCGCCAGCGCGCGGCCAAATTCGTAGAGCGTCTCTTCGCTGTGGCTTTCCAGCGTCACGTGGACGATGACCGTATCCATGAAGCCCAGGCTGGCCGGATCGATGTCCACCGTGTAGCCGCGGATGACGCCGGCGCTTTCCATGCGCTTGATGCGGTTCCAGCATGGCGTGGACGACAGGCCGACCGCCGCGCCGATGTCGTTCAGGCTGGCGCGCGCGTTGTCCTGCAGCACCTTCAAAATGGCCAAGTCGAACTTGTCGAGGTTCATTTTCTTTGATTTCTCCAAATCAAAGATGAATTTACTCCGTTCGCCTGTTATCCGTGGAAAAGAAGATAAAAATTCTTCGGATCTACCAATAAGATGGATAGCATGAACGATCGCCTGCACCCCACCGCCGCCGCCGCACTTGCCGCCACCGAAACCGCCCCTGAAAACGGGGCGAAAATTCTGCTCGACACGCTGATTGCGCACGGTGTCGACACGGTCTTCGGGTATCCGGGCGGGGCCGTCCTGCCGCTGTACGACGCCCTCTACGCCGAGCCGCGGCTGCGCCACGTGCTGGTGCGCCACGAACAGGCCGCGGTGCATGCGGCCGAGGGCTATGCGCGCACCACCGGCCGCACGGGCGTGGTGTTCGTGACCTCGGGCCCCGGCATGGCGAACACGACTTCGGGCCTCTTGGACGCCATGTGCGATTCGATCCCGGTGCTGTGCATCAGCGGTCAGGTGGCCACGGCGGCCATCGGCACCGACGCCTTCCAGGAATGCGACGCCATCGGCATCTCGCGTTCCGTCACCAAGTGGAATACCCAGATCCGCGCCGTTGACGACGTGGCCAGCGTGACGGCCCGCGCGTTTGAACTGACGCGCCAGGGCCGTCCCGGCCCGGTGCTGGTGGATTTTCCCAAGGACGTGCAGCTTGCCGTGCCGCGCGATAGCGATGGCCTGGACGCGCCGTCGCAGCACAAGCTGGCCGCGCTGCGCGCGCGCCGTCAGTCCGGCAAGCTGGCGGCCAAACTGCCGCAGTCGGCCGTGCGCCGCGCCGCTGCGCTGATCGCGCAGGCCAAGCGGCCCATCTTCTACGGCGGCGGCGGCCTGGTGAACGCCGGCCCCGAGGCCTGCGAGGCGTTCACGGATCTGGTGCGCCACACCGGCGCGCCCTGCACGCTGACGCTGATGGGCCTGGGCGCCTTCCCCGCGTCCGACCCGCAATTCGTGGGCATGCTGGGCATGCACGGCACGGTCGAGGCCAACCTCGCCATGCACAACTCAGACCTCGTCGTTTGCATTGGCGCCCGCTTTGACGACCGCATCACCGGCAAGCTCTCTGAGTTCTGCCCGCACGCCCGCAAGATCCATATCGACATCGACCCCGCCTCGATCAACAAGGTCGTGCGCGTGGACGTGGCGCTGGTCGGTGACTGCCTGCCGCTAGTGCGCGCGCTGCGCGCCGAACTGGGCGACACCAAGCTGGAGCCGGCGCGCCTGGCGCCCTGGTTCAAGCGCATCGACGCCTGGCGCGCGCAGGACTGCCTGGGCTTTACGCCCGCGCCCGACGCCATCCTGCCGCAACACCTGATGTCGCGCCTGAACGCCGCGCTGGCCGACCGCGATGCCATCGTCTCCACGGACGTGGGCCAGCATCAGATGTGGGCCGCTCAATACCTGCGCTTTGACCGGCCGAACCGCTGGCTGACGTCGGGCGGTGCAGGCACCATGGGCTACGGCGTACCCGCCGCCATCGGCGCGCAGGTCGCGCACCCGGACAAGACCGTGGTCTGCGTCAGCGGCGACGCGTCGGTGCTGATGAACATCCAGGAACTGTCCACCGCCATGCAGCACGAGACGCCCGTCAAGGTCGTGCTCTGCAACAACGGCTACATGGGCATGGTGCGCCAATGGCAGGAACTGATCCACGGCGGCCGCTACAGCCACAGCTACAACGCGTCATTGCCGGATTTTGTGGCGCTGGCGAAGGCCTTCGGCTGGGGCGCGGCGCGCGTGGATGACCCCGCCAAGCTGGATGCCGCGTTGGCGGAATGCCTGGCGCATGACGGCCCGTATTTCCTGGATGTCGCGGTCACGGCGCAGGAAAACTGCTTCCCGATGATGCCTGCGGGCCATGGTCACCAGAAGATGATGCTGGCCGAAGGCGTCTGGTACCAGGACGAGACGACCTGAGAACCCGAAGCGGGTGTCTTCCGTTGTTGCGCGCGGTCGAGGTGTCAGACACCGGTGCGGCACTGCTGAAAAGTCGGTGTCAGACACCGGCGCCAGCGCGGCACACGACGATTTAAGACACCCCGCCGTCTTCAGAACTGAATCGACAGCCCGCCGTCCACCACCAGCACGTGGCCGTTCACATACGACGCTGCGGGTGACGCCAGGAACACCGCAGCGCCCGCGATTTCCTCCGGCTCTCCCCACCGGCCCGTCGGATTGCGTGCAGCCACGCGCGGCCCGAACTGCGGGTCCGCAACCATCTCCGCATTGGTCTCCGTGGCAAACGTCCCCGGTGCGATCGCGTTGCTGGTGATGTGATGCCCGCCGAATTCCGCCGCCAACGCACGCACCATGCCGGTCAGCCCCTGTTTGGCCGCGGGATACACCGCGTCGCCCGCGCGCGCCAGTTCGCCCACCACCGACGTAATCGCGATCAGCCGCCCGCCGCCCTGGCGCATCATGCGCTCGGCCGCGAACTTGGCCAGCAGCATGCCCGCCACGAGATCCGTGTCGATCAGTTCGCGGATTTCAGCCGGGGTGGTGTCGCGCAGCGTCTTGCGGTTGCGCGCGCCCACGTTGTTCACCAGGATATCCAGGCGCTCGTGCTCGCTGTCGATGCGCGCGAACGCCGCTGCCATCGCCGCGTCGTCTGACACGTCAAACGGCAGCGGATGCGCGTCCAGCCCCGCGCCAGTCAGCTCAGCCACCGCCGCGTTGACCGCGTCGGCATTACGGCCGTTGATCAGCACGCGCGCGCCGCAGCCGGCCAGCGCCCGCGCGATGCAAAAGCCCAGCCCGCGGGCCGAGCCGGTTACCAGCGCCACTTGTCCCGTCAGGTCGAAATTGCGCAGATACGGAAGTGTCTTCATCAATCGGGCCTCGCTCATTCCCGGAATTCCGGCGCCCAGTGCAAGAGGCGCCGTTCGATCCACGTCACACAATAAACCAGCGCAATGCCCACGATGGACAGCAGCGTCACTGCCGCGAACATGTCGGTGGCGTTCAGGGTCGCCAGCGCAGTGATCATCAGATAGCCCATGCCGGTGGTCGAGCCCACGAATTCCGCCAGCACCACGCCGATCAGCGCGAAGCTGATGGCATTGGGCAGCGCCGCGAAGGTCCAGGCCGCCGCCGTCGGAATGCGCACCCGCCACAGGATCTGGCGCGGCGAGCCGCCCAGCGTGCGGCAGAAGTCGACAAGCTCGCGTTCCACGCTGCGTCCGCCCTTGTAGGTGTTGAAGAACACCAGAAAGAACACGACGAACCACGACGTGACCACCTTGGACGCCAGCCCCAGCCCGAAGAACATGGTGATGAGCGGCACGAACGCGATCCGCGGCATGGAGTTGAACGCCACGATGAACGGGTTGAACACGTCAGCCAGAAAGCGGCTGCGGCTGAGCGTCATGCCCACCACGAAGCCGCTGCCCACGCCCACCACCAGGCCCACCAGCGTAGCCTGCAGCGTCAGCCACAGATGCGGCCAGACCGAGCGCGGCCCGGGCTGCAGCCATTCCCACAAACGCACGGCCACGCGCGAGGGCTGACTGATGAAAAAGGGATCAAAGAGCGTGTTCTGGGTGAACCACGGAATGCGCGTCAGCGTTTCCCACGAGCCCAGGATGACGGCAAGGATCAGGACCTGCCACAAGGTGATGCGCACGCGGCGCGCGACGGCGGCGCGGCGGTCCAGGCGTAGCTGGTCCTGCAGGGAGTCGGCGGTATCAATCGAGGTCATGACGCGTATCGGTTCAGGCGGCGGCGCGGAACTGCTGGCCCAGCACGCTCCAGAGGCTTTGCACGTGGGAGACGAACTGCGGCGTTTCGCGCAGCGTGAAGACGTCGCGCGGATGCGGGATCTGAATGCGCTCGTCCAGTAGCACACGGCTGGGCGGGCCGGACAGCACCACCACGCGATCGGACAGCAGGATCGCTTCGTCCAGATCGTGCGTGACCATCACGATGGTCTGGCCCAGCTTGCGCCAGATCTCCATCAGCTCGCGATGCAGGTGCGTCTTGGTGTGCGTGTCCAGCGCGCCGAAGGGCTCGTCCAGCAGCAGGATGCGCGG
>CBHWAL010000114.1:0-10489 GCA_966111495.1 uncultured Achromobacter sp.
TCAGCCGTTCAATGGTCTCCAGGATCTCGGTCATTGTCAGGCCCGCGGCCTCGACCTGCGCCGAGCCGGCCTGCACCGTGGCGCCGGAGGCGTCCAGCAGTTGCTTGATCTCCTTGGCGGCGCTGGCGCTGCGCTGGGCCAGCGACCGGACCTCGGCGGCCACCACCGCAAAGCCCTTGCCTTCCTCGCCCGCGCGGGCCGCTTCCACCGCCGCGTTCAGGGCCAGGATGTTGGTCTGAAACGCAATCCCGTCGATCACGCCAACGATGTCCTCGATGCGGCTGGAATCCTGCGCGATCTCGCGCATCGTGCTGACCGCGGCCTGCACGGCGTCGCCGCCGCGCTGCACCACCTCGGACGCGGTGCTGGCCATTTCGTTGGCCAACCGGGCGTTTTCGGCGTTGCTGGTCACGGTGGACAGCAGTTGCTCCATGCTGGCCGCGGTTTCCTCCAGCGACGCCGCCTGTTGTTCGGTACGGCTGGACAGATCCTGGTTGCCCGCCGCGATCTCGCTGGAGCCCGTGTTGATTTCAACCACGCCGTCGCGCACGGCATGCACGGTGCGCACCAGGCTGGCCTGCATTTCCTGAAGGAAGGGGATGATCTGGCCCACGCAGTTCTTGCCGAACGACGGAATCGGCGTGGTCAGGTCGCCGCCCGAGATGCGCTGGAAATGGCCCTTGAGCGAATCCAGCGGACGTTTGACGAAATACACGACGTAGCGGTCGCCAAGGATCAGCAGCAGCAGGCAGATGCTCAGCACCACGCCCATGCCGACGTAGGCCTGGCTGCGGTTGGCGTCGGCGTCGGCCCAGAGCTGGGATTCGCGCGCCTTGGCGTACGCCTCGTAGTCCTCCATGCTCTTGCCGAAACTGCGGCTGGCGGTGACGACTGGCCCGGCCGCCTGGGCGCGGGCCTTGTCCACGGCGCCCGCCTCCAGATGCTGGCGCTGCACGGTAATACCCTCCGCCAGCGCATCAAAGCCGGAACGCATGGCGTCCAGCAGCGCCGCTGGCGCGTCGCGCCGGGCCAGTTCGATGAACTGCGCCTGCTGCTTCCTGGCTTCGGTCAGCGCGGTGTCGATGCTGCGCCCTTCCGCCGCGGCTTGGTCCTTCTGGCCCTCGGCCACATATTCCAGCTGGCGCGACAGCCGCAGCCGGGCGCGCATGATCTGGTCGTTGACGCGGGAAAGCGCGGATACCTCGTGCAGGAGTTCGTTGCTGGCTGCGAGCGCTTCGCCGGCGCTGCGCAGCCCATGGACACTGATGGCCGACAAGCCGGCGATGAAGAGGCTGATCACGAGCAAGGTGCCCAGGATCATGCGGCGGATGGTGATGTTTTTCAGAAACTGTGTCATGCGCGTCGTCCCAAAGGTGCAGCAAGCCTGCATAAGGACAACGGCCCCGCCAGAACCTTATTTAGCGGATGTTGCACATCTTACGAATATGACGTCCGTGCGGTCGAATATATCGACACGAACGGCAACAGTGTTGCGTGTTGACGTTGTCATGGGACCGCCGGCGAGTCAGCGCGACGCCGGCGTCTGCGCCGGTTCACTCGCGTCGAACCGCAGGCGGGCAAAGCTGGCGATGCAGGCCAGGCCGGCGCACAGGCCGCCCAGCCACAGGGCGGCGATGGCGCCGTGCGTGGTCGACACGTTGAAACACGCGGCGACCATGGCCGCGCCCGTGGCCTGTCCCAACAGGCGCACCGTGCCGATCATGCCGCTGGCGCCGCCGGCCCGCGACGCCGGGGCGGAGGTCATGATGGCCCGCAGGTTGGGCGACTGGAAAAAGCCAAAGCCCGCGCCGCAGATCGCCATGCGCCACGAGATGTCCAGCACTGACGGGTCGGCCGGCATCAGGGCCAGCAGCGCCATGCCCACCGCCAGGAGGGCAAGCCCCACGCCGCCCAGCATGCCTGCGGGATAGCTGTCGGACAGCCGCCCAGCGATCGGCGCCATGAACGCCACGACGACAGGCCACGGCTTGATGAGAAAGCCGGTCTCTACCTGGCTGTATCCCAGCACCGACTGGAACAGGAACGGCAGCGATACGAAGGCCAGCGCCTGGGCGGCAAACGCGCACACCGCGGTGGCCGCGGACAACGCAAACAAGGGGCGGCGCAACAGGTCCACCGCCAGGATGGGCGCGGGGTGGCCGGCCTGGCGCCGCATCAGCAGCCAGAGGCTGGCCGCCGCCAGACCGCCCTCCAGCGCCACGCGCGGCCACGGCGCGCCGTGCGCAAGTTCATTGGTTGCCAGCACAAGCAGCCCCAGCGCCATGGCGCACAGCAGCGCGGCAAAGCCGTCGAACCCGTGGCCGGAGCGCGTGGTGTCGGGCAGGCCGCGCAGGGCCAGCACCGCCGCCAGGATGCCGATGGGGAAATTGACCAGAAACAGCCAGTGCCAGGATCCCAGCAGCAGGATGGCCGACGCCACGGTCGGCCCGCCGGCAAACGACAGTCCGACCACCATGGCGTTCAAGCCCAGACCGCGGCCCAGCATGTGCGAGGGGTAGATGAAGCGCAGCAGCGCGCCGTTCACGCTCATCACCCCGGCCGCGCCCAGCCCCTGCAGGATGCGCGTGGCCACCAGCACGGGCAGCGACGGCGCCAGGCCGCTTGCCAGCGAGGCCAGCGTGAATACCGCGAGCCCCACGATGTAGACGCGCCGGTGCCCCAGGATCTCGCCCAATGCGGCCGCCGGCAGCAGGCCGGCCACCATCGCAAGCTGATACCCGCTGATCACCCAGATGGAACCCGCCTCGCTCGCCTGCAGGTCGCGCGCGATAGTCGGCAACGCGGTATTGGCGATGGCCGTGTCCAGACTGGCCATGCAGACCGCCAGCATGACGGCGATGAGAGCCCCCAGACGTTCGGCGGTGGGCAGGCCGACGCCGGCCGGATAGACGGTGCTGCGGGAGAACGAGAGCATGAATGGGCTGCGCTGCGAGGGCGTCCGGGCGAAGCGTCCGGAGTCGTAGGGACAGATTCTAATGCGGTCTGCCCGCTTGAATCCCGCGCGTGCCGCGATTATCCAATTGGATAATCCCCCTGTAATTGTCACTTAATGAAACTGGATTGAAAACGTAATCACAACAATATGTACGGCGAAATTTTCAGCCGTCGCAGAGGAATCATTAATTATTGCAGTGCGATATTCCGGACGGATTGGTTAGTAATCGTAATAAATACCCCCTCAATAAGAAACTATTTGGTGCCGCATACCAATATTTGGACGTACGATTATCCGCAGCAAGATTGATGGTGCAACCGTATACCGTGGAGGCATTTTTCATGAAACGCTCGACCCTACACGCAGCGACTTTGTGTTTGTTTATTGGTGGTGCGGCTCCCGGCATTGCGCTTGCGCAGACCGCCACCGCCAATTTCAACGTCACGCTTACCATTACCGCCAATTGCGTCATTTCCGCGACTGACCTGAATTTCGGCAGCCAGGGTGTGCTGAATACCGCGGTCACCGGCAATACCAATCTATCCGTTACTTGCAGCAATACCACCCCTTATACCGTCGGCCTGAATGCCGGCACGGGCACGGGGTCGACGGAAACGCAACGGTTCATGAGCGGCGCCGGCGCCAATACCGCGACGGTGGCTTACCAGCTCTACAAGCCGGGCAGCACGACGGTCGTGTGGGGCGACGCCGACGTGGCGGCCCGCGTGGGCGGCACCGGCACCGGCGCCGCGCAGCCCATCCAGGTGAACGGCGTCGTGCCCGCGCAGACCACACCCGCGCCTGGCACCTACTCTTCCACGGTCACCGCGACGGTCTACTTCTAAGGGAGCCGCCCGATGCGGATGTACTTTCGGGCGCTGCTCGCGGCCTGCCTGACGGGCTGTGGCGGCGCGGCGGTGGCGGCTGCCCTGCAGATTTCTCCGGTGCTGGTCGAGCTTGCGCCCACGCAAGGGGCAAGCGGCATCATGCTGCGCAATCCCGGTTCCACACCGATCTACGGCCAGGTGCGCATCTACGGCTGGGAACAGGCGGATGGCGACGACGTGTTGTCGCCCACCGACGTCATCCAGGCCAGTCCGCCGATCATCCAGGTGCCGCCGGGTGGCGAGCAGCTGGTGCGGCTGGTGCGCGTGTCCAAAGACGCGCCGCCGCTGCAGCAGGGCTTTCGGCTGATCATCGACGAGATTCCGGATCCGTCGTCGCCCGGCGTTAACGGCGTGGTGCTGCGCCTGCGCTATTCGGTGCCGGTGTTCGTGGCTGGCACGACGCCGTCTCCCGAACCCGAACTGGCGTGGCGCGTGGACCGGTCAGGCGGCGACTGGGTGGTGCGGCTGTCCAACAGCGGCAGCCGCTATGCGCAGGTGGCCGCGCTTCAAATCCTGAATGCGGCGGGCAAGCCGGTGGGCGAGATGGAGGGGCTGCTGGGCTATGCGCTAGCCAACCGCGCGCGCCAATGGAACATCCCGGCAAAGCAGGGCGCGGCCGGGCCGGTGAAGATCAGGGCAATGATCAACGGCGACATGGTCACCGTCAGCCCGCGTTGACAGCATGACCGCGTTCCGGCTCGCCGCATGGCCCGCGGGCAACCACAGAAGGGCAGTCTATGGCATTGCGCGCTACCCGTCACCGCGGGCAACGCGCCTTGGGTCTCGCACTCTTCCTGCTGGGTGCGCCGGCCCTGGCGGCGGATACGCCCGATCAACTGGTCTCGTTCGGCAGCATCGCCGAGCGGGACGTGTACCTGGAGGTCAGCATCAACGGCGTCAACACATCCCAGCTGCTGCGCTTTCACGACACGCACGGGCGCCTGTCCGTCAGCGGCGCTGCGCTGCGATCGCTGGGGGTGGACCTGTCCGCGATCGGCATGCCCGATACGCGCGAAGTCAGCCTGGATGCCGTGGCGGGCTTGCGCTATGTGTACAACCCGGCGGCGCAGACGGTGGACCTGGTGCTGCCCGATACCCTGCGCATGCCGTACGAAGTGAACACGCGCGGGTTGCCGGCCACGCCGCTCGCGACGGCCGGGCGCGGCGTGGTGGTGAACTACGACGCCTATGCGCAGACCGACTACGAGTACGGGCTGTCGCTGTATTCCGAGCAGCGCTACTTCGATTCGAATGGCGTGTTCAGCAATTCGGGCACCGCCTATTTTGGGGGCCGCGGCGATGAATACGTGCGCTACGACACGTTCTGGACGCGCTCGGACCAGGAGACCCTGCGCACGCTGCGCCTGGGCGACACCATCACCTCGTCGCTGAACTGGTCGCGGTCGGTGCGCGTGGCCGGCGTGCAATGGGGCCGCAACTTCGCGCTGCGTCCGGACCTGGTCACCTTTCCCGTGTCGTCGTTGAGCGCGTCGTCGGTCGTGCCGTCGTCGGTGTCCCTGTTCGTCAATGGCGTGCAGCAGTATTCGGGCAACGTGCCGCCCGGGCCGTTCGTGGTCAACCAGATACCGGGCATCACCGGCGCGGGCCAGGCCACGCTGATCACGCGCGACGCGCTGGGCCGCACGGTCAGCACGTCGGTGCCGTTGTACATCGACCCGCGGATGCTGGCGGCGGGGCTGTCCAGCTGGTCGGTCGAGGCGGGCTTTGTGCGCCGCCAGTTCAGCGTGCGTTCGTTCGATTACGACAGCAAGCCGGTGCTGACCGCGTCGGGCCGTTATGGTTACACCGACGACCTGACGCTGGAGGCGCACACCGAGGCCGGCCCGGGGCTGTACAACGCGGGCGCCGGGGCAATGGTGAAGCTGGGGCAGCTGGGCGTGCTGAGCGGCTCGCTCTCCGGCAGCGCGGGCGACTTCAGCGGCGGACAGGTCAGCCTGGGCTACCAGTACGTGCGCCCGGAATTCAGCGTGGATACGCAGGCCACACGCCTGATCGGCAACTATGGCGACCTGGGCTCGCGCGAGGACGCGCCGGTGCCGCGCCAGACCGAACGCGTGACGGTGTCGATGCCGCTGGGCCGCTCGCAAAGTGTGGCGCTCAGCTACATCGGCTACCGCATGCCAAATGTGCCGATGGCAAAGGTGGGGTCGGCCTCGTACACGGCCAACCTGCACAGCCGCGTGGTCCTGACGCTGAGCGCGTACAAGGACTTTTCGCAATCGAATTCGGAGGGCGTGTTCCTGGGCCTGGCGTTGATGCTGGGCGAGCGTGCGCAGGCCGGCGTGTCGGTCGGCCGCCAAGCCGGCGAGGATACCTACAGCGTCAGCGCGCAGAGCAGCGTGCCCTACGAGGGCGGCTGGGGGTGGGCGGTGCAGAACGGCCGCAGCGGCGGCATGCAGCTCAACCAGGGCCAGCTCCAGTATCTGGGCCAGTACGGGCTGGTGAGCGGGCTGGTGCAGGACTACGGCGGCAGGACGCAGGCGTCGGTGCAGGCGTCCGGGTCGCTGGTGATGATGGACGGCACCGTGATCCCGTCGCGCCGCATCAACGACAGCTTCGCGCTGGTGTCCACCGAAGGCACGGCCGATGTCGCGGTGCTGCACGAAAACCGCCGGCTGGGCCGCACCAATGGCAGCGGCCACCTGTTGGTGCCGGACCTGAATGCTTACCAGACCAACCGTATCTCCATCGACCCGGAAGACCTGCCCGTGGACGTGCGGCTGGACTCAACGCGGGCGGTCGTCGTGCCGCAGTCCGGCGCTGGTGTGCTGACCTCGTTCAAGGTCGAAAAGTACGATGCGGCCTCGGTGATCCTGACCCTGCCGGACGGGGCCTTCGTGCCGGTCGGGGCGGACGTCGCCCACATCGAGAGCGGCAAGCGCACGGTGGTGGGCTACGACGGCCTGACGTTCGTGGAGGACGTGGCGGCCACCAACCGGTTGCGGGTGCGCGGGGGCGGCGTTTCGTGCGAGGCCGTGTTCGATTACGCGCGCTCGGATGCCGATCCGCTGCCGACGCTGGGACCGATTGTGTGTGAGCCATTAGGATCGCACTGCTGCTTGCCGCCCTGGGCGCATGCGCGGGCTACGCCGGCTCGGCGCAGGCCAACACCTGCACGCTGTCGGCGGGCACGACCGCCACGCTGGACTTCGGCACGGTCAATCCGCTGCTGCCGGGCGACACGGTGGCGGACGGAACGGTCGCCGTGACCTGCAATTTCTCGCTGCTCGCCATCGGCGCACGGCTGTGCTTCAGTCTTGGCGTCGGCAACACCAGTCCGTCCATCGCGGCGCGCGCGCTGGGCGCGGGCACGAACCGCATGAACTACAACCTGTACACGGACGCGGCGCGGACCCAGATATGGGGTGCGGCAACGGCCGGGCAACCCACTTCGCAGACGATGACCGGCCCGTTGCTGGGCGGCGGCAACGTGTCGACCACCTTCCGGTTTTACGGCAAGCTTCCGGGCGGGCAGTCCACCGTGAGAACCGTGAACAACGCCAATACGGTCTACAGCGAGACCTATGCCACCACCGGCACACTGGACGTGCTGTTCGGCCTGCTGTCGGGCCTGTCGAATTGCCCGCTGGCGGCGCCGACACAACGCATCACGATTCCTCTGGTGGTGCGCACGACCGTGCAGAAAAACTGCACCATCAATGCGACGGACATGGCGTTTCCCCCGCGCGGCGTCCTGAATGCCGCGGTCACGGCCAACAGCCAGATCACCGTCCGGTGCACCAACGCCAACGCCTTCTCCGTGGCCTTGAACGGCGGCTCGGTCGCCGGCAACGTGCTGGCGCGCAAGATGAAGCACACGACCGCTGCCGACACCGTGAACTATCAGCTTTACCAGGATGCGGCCTACGGCACTGTCTGGGGCGATGCCTCGGGCGGCGCGCCGCGGGCGGGCGTGGGCACGGGCGCCAACCAGACCTTCACGGTGTACGGCCGCGTGCCCGCACAGACGACGCCCCGGCCCGGCACATACCGCGACGTCGTCACCGCCACGATCACGTTCTGATCGCGTGGCGCCGCGGCCGCGCCCGGTCAGGCGTTCACGCGCGCCGCGTCAGGATTGCACGGGCGCCGCGCGCGGCTTGACCGGCCAGAACAGCGCCGCCGGACGCCGCAGGATCCGCCGGCGCACGCCGGCGGTCAACGACATGCGATCGTCGCGGCCCATCCCGCGCGACGCCAGCGCCACATTGAAGGCCAGCGCAAAACTGACGATGACGTTCAGCGCGCCCGTCGCCGCGGTGCCCGCCACGGCCAGCCAGAACACCTGCGTATGCACGAGCTCCCAGCCCAGCGTCGCAATCGCAGCCGCGATCTGGCCGGCGCTGAGTGACACGTGGCGCACCTCCAGCTCCGATCCCAGCGCGCTGACCAGCGCCGGCAGCAGGCCCAGCATCAGTCCCAGCGAGACGTTGGCGGCGATCTGCGAGACGTTGCGCCGCCAGAAGCCCGCCCACCGTATCGCGCCGCGCGCCCCAAGAACGTAGCGGGTGCGCCGGCCGTACGCCATCACGTCGTGCACGCGATGCAGCGCGAACCAGTTGTCCGCCCAGCCGGCGATCAGGCTGGACACCCAGATCAACGCGCCGGTCACCGCGGCATACAGCGGCGTCGGTCCCCAGAGCGACAGCGATTGCAGCGTGTCATGCGCCTTGCCGGCATCGACGAGCGGCTGCTCCAGAAACCGCATGGCCAGCCATTGAATCGCCCAGGCCAGCGGAAACACCACGGCCAGGTTGCCCGCGATCGCGGCCGCGTTCGATCGCAACATGGCCAGCGTGTCGTCCACGAATGCCTCGCGCCCGTCGGGTGAGTAGGCCGCGTCCAGCCGGCGGGCCAGCGCCGGTCCCGTCATGGCCGGTTGCTTGGTCGCAAGCGTGAAATGCGCGAACTGGATCACGAGAAAGCTGCCGGCGTAGTTCAACGCGTTCAGCAGGCCTTCCACCCACTTGTCCAGGTGGGCCGACGTGATGATGAACTTCACGTAGACCGTGAACGCCACGACGAAACCGCCGCCCATGGATGCCTTGACCATGTCCATGTATTCCAGCGTGTCGCGCGCGATGTAGTGTTCGCCGGTCTCGGCGCTGCGGTCCATCACGCGCCGCGCCAGTTGGGCGAGCGACGACGCCGCCAGGTGCCGGATGCTGCCGCGCGCCAGCGTGCAGCGGATCAATTCGGCGATCAGGTGCGCGTACCGGTGGCGCTGCGTCGGATCGATCCACACGCCCAGCAGCAGCTCGATGCGCGCCAGGCGCAGCTTCATGCACTCGATCTGGTAGACGACGTCGACCGCGACGCCGTTGCGCTTGAGTTCCTCGTAGACGGCATCGCCCGCCGCGCGGCAGTCGTCCAGCAAGGCGCGCAGCACGTTCAGGCGCTGGCCCACGACTTCGCGGGGCGTGTCCGGCGCGTTGTCGAACAGTTCTGCCGCCGTGCCCTCCAGCGTGAAGAACGGCGAATCTTCCACGCGGCCCGGCACACGGGAGCGGATGTCCTGGCTGAGCCCGACGGCGCGCACCTGGCTGACGAGCACCTGCATGCTGCTGGTCAGTGCTTGATCCAGCCGCCGGGCGAGTGCGTCGGGCGTGGGGGCTGGCAACGCATCGGCTGCTTGCGCGGGGCTGTGCGCTTCCAGACGCAGCAACGCGCGCACGCGGGCCAGCGTCTCTTCGTCCAGCGACTCGATCCATTGCGCGTCGCCCGCGCGGCGAAACAGCAGCGTGAAGAGGCCCGACATATCGCCCTGATTGACGGTCGGCGGCAGCATCCAGGCCACGATGCGGCGCCAGAACTCACCCCAGAAACCGGGGCGTGACGCAACGCCGGTATCGCACAGGAGCGCGGTGGGGTCGTTGTCCACCAGCACCGAACGCAGCGTGGCCGCCGTGCGGGCCGCCACAGTGAGATTGCGTTCAAGCACCTGCAGCAGGTAGCGCAGGCGGGCATGGCGCGGGTCGCGCCCGTCGTCCTGCGCCGGTTCGCCATCCGGCCGATTCAGCCAGCGGCCAAGATCGACCAGCCACAGATTGCGTTCGGTCAGCGGGGCTTGTGGATCGGCATTGGACAGGATGACGTCGAGCTGCGGTCCGCCACGCCGCCAGGCCCGCCAGTTGCGCCACAAAGAGGTAAGCATGGTCGGACCTCGCGCGTCATCGGGTATCGGGGGCGCGGCGCAGCGAGAAACCCTGCGCCTCGTTCATGGCCAGGTAGCTGACATTGCGCGACACCACGGGCGGCTTGTCGCCTGCGTGCAGTGCGCGCACCTCGTCCAGCACCATCTTGTCGGCCAGTGTCATGCGGTCGATCATCCGCAGGTACTGCATCCAGCTTTCCACCAGGAAGACCTCGCGCCAGACGCCCTCGCGCTCCAGGTCGCGGAACAGCTGCCACTGCTGCGCGCCATTGCGCAGCCGCAAGAGGCGCAGCGGCCGGGCGGCGTGGATCAGCCCAGCCAGCTTGTCCGGATGGACCAGGTATTCCACGGCAACCAGCACCGCGCCGCGCTGCGTGTTGAAGCCAGCGTCGGCCAGGGCCGGTTCGGTGTCGTCGGCGCGGGTGAGCGACCGCGCGTCCACCTGTTCCGGCAGGCGCGAGCGGTACAGCA
>CBHWAL010000115.1:0-10468 GCA_966111495.1 uncultured Achromobacter sp.
GACACCGTACCGGCCCGACTACGCCTGAACGCTTGACGGTCAAGACGGTATCTGGCGCCTCTGCACGCGCCGCATCCTCCTTTCGGAGCCGTCCCATCATCTGGCTGCCGAACAGCG
Source organism: uncultured Achromobacter sp. (assembly GCA_966111495.1). Classification (GTDB taxonomy): domain Bacteria; phylum Pseudomonadota; class Gammaproteobacteria; order Burkholderiales; family Burkholderiaceae_B; genus Achromobacter. The sequence continues at coordinate 118 of CBHWAL010000115.1, forward strand.
TGGCCGTGTCCAACGCCTGCGCCATTGCCGCGTAGCCGGCGTCGCCGGGATGCAGGTGATCGCCCGAATCGTAGGCCGGGAACAGCCGGGCGGGATGCGCGGGGTCGCGCAGCATCGCATCGAAATCCGCCACGGCGTCGAACACGCCGCTTTCGCGGATCCAGCGATTCACCTCCTGGCGCACTGCATCCTTGGCCGGGCTGTAGTGTCCCGACAGCGGCGTGCCGTGCAGCGCGCCCTCGAAGGGCGGCAGCGTCGCCCCCACGACGCGCACGCCATGGGCCCGCGCCGCCGCAGCCAGTTGCCGGTAGCCTTCAGCAAGACGTCCCGCCGTCATGGGTGCGTCGTCCGGCGCAAAGGCGCTGTCCGGCCAGCCGATGTCGTTGATCCCCAGCGCGATCACCACCACGCCCACGCCGGGCTGGGACAGCACGTCGGCGTGGAACCGCGCCATTGCGTTCTGGCCCATCCTGTCGCCCCAGACCCGGGCGCCGGAAATCCCCGCATTGACCACGCCGATCCCCTGCGGCGCCAGCCGGTTGGCCAGGACGTCCGGCCAGCGGCGGTTTGCGCCCGGCGTCGAGCCGTTGCCGTCGGTCAGCGAATCGCCGAACGCGGCCACGACAGACGCCTTCGCCGGCGCGTCCACTGGCGCGTCCACTGGCGCGTCCACCCAAACGCCGGCTAGGAACACCCGGCCATCCAAGGTGGCAGCGCCGGACAGATCGCGCTGGGTGGCGGCAGCATTGCCGTGCGCCAGCAAGCTTGTCTGCTGCGCGCCCCAATGAAACGTCGTCACCGGCGTGCGCAGGGGCAGATACGCGCTGACGACCACCTCGCTCAAGGCGGCAACGGGCAGGTCCACCGGATCGCTCAGCACCTGCGCACCCGGCGCCACGGTGACGCCCGTCTGGCCGCCAAAGCGCAGCGCGCGGTCCGACGCGGCATCAATACCGGCCCCCTGCCCGCCCCGCGCCACATGCACGGCGCCGATCACCAGCGGCTGCGCGCCATAGCGGTTGGACAACACCACGCGCACACGCTGCCCGCCCAGACTGAGACGGACCGTCTGCCGCACGGTCTGGTCCTGCAGCGCTTGCGGCATGCCCGTGGGCAGGACGAAATCCGCCCCCCAGATCGCCTGCGGACTCGCGGTCCACGACGCCCGCCACGCCACCTCGGCCAAGAAATTCATGACACCTCTCCTGAAAGAATCGCGCCCGATCCCCACGACCGGCGCATGTCCGTCACAGTAGGTTCTTCACAATTTCATGGGTAGCCACATAAACTACCTACCACTTCTTCCTAAATGGAATATCAACCCATGGATACGCTGCGCGCCATGCACGCCTTCGTCCGGGCGGTCGAACTGGGCACCTTGTCTGCCGCTGCCCGCGAACAGGGGGTAACGCAGTCCGCGCTCAGCAAGATCGTGGCGGCATTGGAGAAAGACCTGCGCGTGCGGCTCCTGGAGCGCAGCACGACCCGCGTCGTGCCCACCGAGGAAGGCAAACGCTTCCATCAACGGGCCACGCGCGTGCTGGAGGAATATGCCGAGGCCGTGTCCGACGTGCGCGGCCAGACGGGCATGGCAACCGGATTCGTTCGGGTGAACGCCCCCGTCGCCCTGGGCCAGTTCCGTCTGAACGCACTGATCCTGGAATTCCTGGACGTCCATCCGGGCGTCGAGGTCGAGCTGATCCTGAACGACCGCTACGTGGATCTGGTGGAAGAAGGCGTGGACGTGGCGCTGCGATTAGGCGGCGCGCTGCCGCCCAATGCCGTCGCGCGCAACGTGGCGGCGTCACCGCGTCTTCTGGTGGCGGCGCCCGCCTATCTGGACGCCCGGGGCAAGCCGCGGTCGCCGGACGATCTGGCGGACCATGACTATGTGCGGTTCGCGTGGTCCGCCGATGGCGACAGCCTGACGCTGACGCAGGATTGCACCCCCACGGTCGTCCGCACGCAGGGACGTTATCGCGTCAACAACGCGCTGGCCATCCGGGACGCGCTGGCCGCCGGCGCCGGCATCGGCCTGTGCCCTGCCTGGCTGGTGCAAGACATGATTGCCGACGGACGGTTGCTGCCTGTTCTGCCCGGCTGGAGCGCATCGCCGCAAGCGGCGCATCTGATCTATCCGCCGCGCCGCGATCGATCCCTGCGGGCCCGATTGCTGATCCAGTTCCTGACCGACCGCCTGCCGCTGTTGCCGGGCATGCACACCCCTTGCACGCCTTGAGCACAGCGCCTCGCCGCTGGTCTATCATGGCTTTTTGTCCGCTCGTTGTAAGGAGTCCTACATGATCCGCAAGCTGATCCCCTTCCTGCTGGTTGCCAGCCTGGCTGCGTGCGCCAATACCGGTGGTTCGCGCACGTCCAGCGCGCCGGCTTCCAGCGCTTCGAGCGCGTCCTCTTCATCGAGCACCGGCGCCGGCGCTTCCTACGGTTCGTCTTCGGCCATGCCCGGCAGCAGCACCGGCAAGAGCTGCGACGCCGGCGCCCTGCAATCGCAGATCGGCCAGAAAGCCACGCCCTCCCTCATGGAAGATATGCGCACGCGCAGCGGCAGCGCCACCGCGCGCATGCTGCGCCCGGGCCAGCTTGTCACCATGGAATACAACAACACCCGCCTTAACCTCATCGTCGACGACAAGGATGTCATGACGGCGATCCGCTGCGGTTAAGTTCTTCCCTCGGCCGGGTCCCGATCCGGCCCATTGCCTTCTGCCTCGATGGGCCGCGCCGCCGGCGGCACATGGGGCAGGAAGGCGCCGGCCACCTCGAACGCGCATTCCTCGCGCGCAATGTCGATCACCCGGGACACCACCGGATTGACGATGTTCTTCTTGTGCACCGCGTAGTAGTTGATCATCGGCAGGTCCGGCTGCACATTCAGCTGGCATAGCGCCCCGCGCGCCACCAGCGGCGCAAAATACGCGCCCGGCAGATAGCTGATGCCCAATCCCAGCATGGTCAGCTGGGCCATCATGCCCAGGCTGTTGCAAGTCAACACCCGCTTGACCGGCATTCCCTGCTCCGCGAACCACGCGTCATACAGATGCGATAGCGCCGAATTGGTGGGCTGGGAAATCACCGGATAGGGCGCCAGATCCTGCGGCGTCAGGGCGGCGGCAGCATCAATGCCCAGCGCCGGACTGGCCATCCAGACATTGGTGACCGCGCCCAGGTGCGTGCAATCGTACTGGTAACCCCAGAACGGGCCCGGCATGATCGCCAGATCCAGTTCGTCCTGCTCCAGCCGTTCATACAGGGTGATGCCGCCATCGATCTCGGGCATCAGTTGCACGCGCGGGTAGCGCTGGCTGATCTGCTTGATCAGCCCGGCCAGCCAGGTCATGCCAACCAGTTCCGTCACGCCCAGACGCACCACGCCTTCGAAGCTGGCCGGATCGGCCATGTTCTGCACGATGCGGCTGTTCAGTTCCAGCATCTGGCTGGCCAGTTCGAACAGCTTGCGGCCCTGCGGTGTCATCAGGAGTTTCTTGGCGCGCCGCTCGAACAAGGGCGAGCCGGCAAAGGCCTCGAGTTCCCCCACCCGTTTGGCCACGGCCGATTGGGTGGTGTGCAGCTTGCGCGACGACGCGCTGAAGCTGCCCAGTTCGGAACTCCAGTAGAAGGCCTCCAGTTGCTTGAGGGTGTACATCGCCGCGGTCGAAGAAAAGCGCATGGAAACCCCAAACATTACCACCGCGGCCGATCGGCCCGGATCAGCCCCGCGGATGCAGGATGTCCGCCAGGAACCGCTGGGCGCGCGGATGCGCCGGGGCGCTGAAGAAGCGCTCGGGCGTATCCATCTCCAGGATTTCGCCCGCATCCATGAACACCACGCGATCGCAGACGTCGCGCGCAAAGCCCATTTCGTGCGTCACGCAGACCATCGTCATGCCGTCCTTGGCCAGGCCCTTCATCACCTGAAGCACCTCGCCCACCATCTCCGGATCGAGCGCGCTGGTCGGCTCATCGAACAGCATGACGGGCGGCTGCAGAGCCAACGCGCGCGCGATCGCCACGCGCTGCTGCTGCCCGCCGGACAACGATCCCGGATAGGCATCGATCTTGTGCGCCAGCCCCACGCGGTCGAGCAGGCTGCGCGCCAGTTCCACGGCCTCCTTGCGCGGCTGCTTGCGGATGCTCACGGGCGCGAAGATCACGTTTTCCAGCACGCTCATGTGCGGGAACAGGTTGAACTGCTGGAACACGAAACCGATCTTCTGGCGCAGCGCGTTCAGGTTGGCGCCCTTGCCGTAGATATCCGCGCCGTCGATCAGGATGCGGCCCTTCTCGATGGGCTCCAGCCGGTTGATCGTGCGGATCATCGTGGACTTGCCGGACCCCGACGGTCCGCACACCACCAGCACTTCGCCGCGCGCGACCGACAGGTCCACGTCCTTGAGCACATGATGCTCGCCGTACCACTTGTTCACTTTCTCGAGTTTGATCATGTTTCTATTCCTTTAAGCCATGGCCCGCGTGCGGCGGATGCGCAGGTCCAGCCAGCTCAAGCCGCGGCTCAGGCTGAAGCACACGATGAAGTAGATGATGGCCAGAATGCCGAACACCTGCAGCGGCTGGGTCAGCACCAGGTTGTTGACCTGGTTGGCGGCAAAAGTCAGTTCATTGACGCTGATGACGTAGCCCAGCGAGGTTTCCTTGATGGTGGACACGAACTGGCTCGTCATGCTGGGCAGCACGTTGAACAGCGCTTGCGGCAGCACCACCTTGCGCATCGTCGTCCAGTAGCCCACGCCCAGCGAGCGCGAGGCTTCGATCTGGCCGCGCGGCACCGCCTCGATGCCGGAACGGATCACCTCGGACAGGTAGGCGCTTTCATACACAACCAGCGCGAAGATCAGCGTCCAGAAGCCGCTGACCACCTGACCCGTGATCTTGGGCACCACGAAGTAGGCCCAGAAGATCAGCATCAGCAGCGGCATGCCGCGCACTACATTGACCAGCGCCTTGCTGGCCGTGCGCAGCCATCCGTAGGGACTGACTCGGGCCAGCGCGACCAAGAGCGCCAGCGGCAGGGACATCGCCAAGCCCAGCGCGGCCAGGATCAGCGTCAGCGCCAGTCCGCCCAGCGGACCGTTGGGGTATTGGCCCACGAGCAGCGTGGGCCAGTATTGCATCAGAAGATCAAGCACCATGGCCTCCGCGGTTCAGACGATAACGGGCGTAGATGCGCGATCCGAGCGCCATGATCAGGAACGATCCCAGCAGATACATGATCGTCGCCGCGCCGAAGGTGGCGAAGGTGCGGTAGGTCTCGTTTTCGATTTCCCGCGCCTGGTAGGTCAGCTCCATTACGCCGATCGCCATGGCCACGCTGGTGTTCTTGAAGAGCAGCAGCGCGCGGCCGACCAGCGGCGGAATGGAAATGCGCAGCGCCTGCGGCACGATGACGAAGCGCATGCATTGCAGATAGCTGGCGCCCAGCGCGCGGGCGGCCTCGAACTGGGTGCCGGGAATGGCGCGCAGACCGCTGCGGATGTCTTCGGCAATGTAGGCGGCCGAACCCAGCGCCAGCGCGATCGCGGCCAGCGACATCTCGGCGTTGTGCGCGTACAGCCACATCCGGAACCCTTCGGGCAGCAGCTCGGGCATGCCGAAGTACCAGAACAGCACCTGCACCAGCAGGGGCACGTTGCGGTGGTATTCCACATAGGCGTCGACCAGCCAGCGGCACGGCGCGAGATTGGTGGCGCGCACCACCACCAGCGTCACCGCGATGGAGAACGCCATGGCCCACGCAACCAGGAACAGTTGCACGGTGACCGCCATGCCGCTGAGCAGCAGCTGGTATTGGGAAGCGTCTAGAAAGCTCATAAACCTGTCAATCTCCTGCGTTCGGGCGCGCAACGCCAAGCATCACGGCTTCCCGCGCATCGCCTTGCAAGACGCGGGAAGCCGTGACGGGAACTGGCGAACGGCAGCGCTCGGGTCCGCCCCTTAGCCGGCGATCGGGCCAATCTTGAAGCCGCGTTCCAGCTTGTAGGGGGTCTCGGGGCCAAACCACTTGTCGAACAGCTTGGCGGCCGCGCCCGAGGTTTCGGCCTCGTCCAGCGCCTGGTTCACCGTTTCCAGGAAACGCGGCTCGGACTTGCGCACGCCCAGGCCCCACGGCTCATCAAACACCGCCTTGGCGATGACGCTGACCGGCGCGGTGGGCGGGCTTTGCAGCACCAGGCGCGCCAGCACCAGCTCGGACGCGAACTGCGCGTCCACCTTCTTCTGCTGCAGCGCCAGGTACGTGGCCGAGCTGTCGCCGTAGCCGATGACCTGCGACTTGTCGAGAATGCGCTTGATCTCGCGCTCGGAGCTGGAACCCTTGGTGGCGCCGATGCGGCGGCCGTTCAAGGCTTCGATCGAGTCCAGGCCCGAATCCTTGCGCACCATCAGCTTTTGCGGGCTGACGTAATACGCGTGGCTGAAGGCGATCTGCTGCGCGCGGTCAGGCGAGTAACCGAGGTTGGCCGCCAGGATGTCCACGCGCCCTTCGTTCAGTTCCGGCACGCGCGCCGCCACCGACAGCAGCTTGTAGTTGACCTTGACGCCCAGCTTGTCGGCGACGAGCTTGCACACGTCCACGTCATAGCCCACGAGTTGGCGCGTGGCGCCGTCCTGAAAGCTGAACGGCTGCGACGTGCCCAAGGTGCCGCAAAGCAGCTCGCCGCGCGCCTTGATGTCGTCAAGCTGGTCGGCGTGGGCAAGTCCGCCCGCAGCCAGCGAAGCCAGGCCCAGGCAGGCGGCGAAGAGAGTGTGACGTTTCATGGTTCATTCCCCTTGAATGATTGTTAGGTGTACAGACTGGCGATGACGCCGTATCGGTGCGAAAGCGTGGCCGTCAGGCCAGCTTGGCGCAGGCCTCGCGGATGGCGGCGCACCCCTGCCGGATATCGTCCAGCGAGGCGGCAAACGACAACCGGAACGTGCCGGGCGCGCCGTAGGCATGGCCGTCGATGACCGCCACGCCGGCTTCGCGCAGCAGGTAATGCGTGAGGTCCGTGTCGCTGGCAATCACGTCGCCGGCCGGCGTCTTCTTGCCCAAGAGGCCCGAGCAATCCGGAAAGACATAGAACGCGCCCTGCGGCACGACGATGTCCAGGCCCGGCGCGCCGGACAATTCGGCGATCGCCAGATCGCGGCGTTCGCGGAACACCTTGGCGAATTCAACAACGCAGTCCTGCGGACCCGTCAGGGCTTCCAGCGCGGCCGCCTGGCTGACCGACGAGGCGCCCGACGTGCTTTGCGACTGCAGGATCGCCATCGCCTTGATCAGTTCGTCGGGACCGGCGCCGTAGCCGATGCGCCAGCCCGTCATGGCATAGGCCTTGGACACGCCATTGACGACCAGCGTGCGCGCGGCCAGTTCCGGTGCGACCTGCAGCGGATGCACCGTCGGCTCGCCGGTGAAGTTCAGGCGGGCATAGATGTCGTCGGTCATCAGCCAGACGTGCGGATGACGCGCAAGGACCTCGGTCAGGCCGCGCAGTTCGTCCGCGGTGTAGACCGATCCCGTCGGGTTGCTGGGGGCATTCATCATCAGCCACTTGGTGCGCGGCGTGATGGCGCGTTCCAGCGCGTCGGGCGTCACCTTGTAATCGGTGGCGGGCGACGTTTCCACGGCCACCGGCACGCCGCCGTTGACCAGGACCATGTCCGGGTACGACACCCAGAACGGCGCGGGAATCAGCACTTCGTCGCCATCGTTCAGGGTCGCGGCCAGGCCGTTGAAGATCACCTGCTTGGCGCCGGTGCTGACGATGACGCGCGACGCCGGGTATTCCACGCCGGTCGCTTCCAGCAGATGGGCGGCTGCGGCCTTGCGCAGGGCGACCGTGCCCTGCGCCGGCGGGTACTTGGTTTCTCCGCGGTTCATGGCGGCCGTGGCAGCCTGGCGGATGTGTTCGGGCGTCGAGAAATCCGGTTCGCCAATGGTCAGGTCGATGATGCGGCGGCCCTGCTCGCGCAGTTCGGCGATGATGGCGCGCGCGGCGACACTGGGCGACAGCTTGATGCGCTTGATGCGGTCGGCAACGATGCTCATTTGGCCGCCCCCGTCTTTTCCGCCAGCGTTTTTTCCAGCCACGGCTTGGTGTAGGTCCCGGCGCGCAGCTTTTCCTTGGCGACGGCTTCGTCGGCTTCTTTCTTCAAGGCCAATGCCAGCACGGCGCTGGCGTGTTCGGCGGGAATCACCACCACGCCGTCGGCATCGCCCACGACCACGTCGCCGGGGTTGACCACCTGGCCGCCCACCGACACGGGCACGTTGATCTCGCCCGGACCGTCCTTGTACGGACCCTTGTGCGACACCTCGCGGGCAAAGCAGCCAAATTCGCCCTGGGCGAATACATCCGCATCGCGCACCGCGCCGTCGATCACAAAGCCTTCGATGCCGCGCGACTGCGCGTCCATCATCATCAGTTCGCCCACCAGCGCGTTGCTGGTGTCGCCCGAGCCGTCCACGACGATCACGTCACCCGCCCCGCCCAGCGAAATCGCCTTGTGGATCATCAGGTTGTCGCCCGGACGGGTCTTGACGGTAAGGGCCACGCCTACCGTGCGGCGCGCGCCGTTATGCAGCGGACGCAGGCCCGACACGCCGTACAGGCGATTCATGCAGTCGCTGATCTGGGCCGAGCCGATGCTGGCGAAACCGGCCAGCACGTCAGCGGCGACGGCCGGCGCGGGCCGGGAAAGAATGCGATAACCGATGGGATTCATAAGGAAAGTCAGGTGTGAATGCAGGAAGCGTTGAAGCGAACCTGCATTACAAAGCCGCGCAAGCCTTTCCTCAAAACGATATAAATTCCCAGCGATCCACGAATTTTTTTCGTGGATTTTGTGGTTTAAGGGTTATCCCTTATTCCTGCATCGCGCGTCAGTCATCCCCGCCCGACGCACCGCGCGCTTCGGACAAAGCGACCGTCAGGTGCATGACCTTCTTCTTGAGCTGATCGCGCTCGTCGGTCAGCTTGGCCAGCAACTGGCGCAGCCGCGCAATCTCGGCCGGCATATCCGCGATGTCTTCAATGGGTTCTTCGGGCGGCGTCTCGCGGGGCGGCGGCGCCTTGGCCTGCCGGACCTCGCGGGCGGCCTGCTGCAGTTCCTTGCGGCCACCGGCGACGGCGGCGGCCTGCCGTTCGGCCGGCAGCGACGCCACGGCCGCCGCGGCGTTGATCGAGATGGCGCCTTCCTTTACCGCGCGCACCAATTCCGGCGCCGCGGACTTCTGGATCTTTTCGATCTGCCCGAGCGTGTTGCTGCTGATGCGGGCGGCGCGCGCCAGCGCCTGGCGGCTGGGGACGGCCGGTTTCCAGTCCGGATTGGCATGACCGCGCATCGGCGCGGCACTGGCCCCGGGCGCGTCCTCGTCCCAGGGCGGGGAATCATCGGCGGCCGCACTGTCGGGCAGCGGTCCTTCTGACGCCCCGTCGCCCGCCGCGCCCTCTTCGGGACCGGTGCGCGCCAGCAGGATTTCCTTCTTGCGCAGCGCGAGCACACCCCGCTGGAAGTCCGACACGCTACGCCGGCCAAGATGGTTTTCGATCATCCACAGATGCACGTCCTCGATGGACTTGAAGTGCGGATTCTGGATGGTCTGGAACGGGATGTTGTGCTTGCGGCACAGCGCGTAGCGGTTGTGGCCGTCGACCAGCAGGTCGCCCCACAGCACAAGGGCGTCGCGGCAGCCTTCGGCCAGCAGGCTGCGCTCCAGCGCGGCGTGTTCGTCCTCGGTCAGCGGGTCTATATAGGCGCGCAGGCCTTCGTCTACTCTGATTTCCATGGTGTCCAAATAAAGTCGGGCCGCGCCTTACGCCAGCCCCTGTCCGCGCAGCACGTCCTGGATGGCCGCCAGGCGCGCCACGGGGTCCGTCAGGCCCAGCAACGTTGCCTTGTCGTCCGGGGGCAGCGGTAGCAGTTCGCACCAGCGGTTTGCCACCCAGCCGCAATCGTCCAGGCGGAACGGCGGCGCCAGCGGCATTCTTTCGGCGGGCACTCCGTCCTGCTGCCACTGCGCCACCAGCCGGCCCAGCGCATCGGCGCTGGCCTGCATGGCTGCTGGCACGGGCGTGGGCGGGTCGTCGGGGATGGGCTCGGCCTCGCCCATCCACAGGCCGTATTTTGCCACCTCGCTGGACCGCAGCCGAAAGCGCGAGGTTCCCCTGCACCGGATTTCCAGCAAGGCCGGCATGGGCGCCTCCCAGGATTCGACCCGCGCCATGGTGCCCACGGGCGACAGCGTCTCGACGCCTTCGGGCGAGCGGACCTCGCTGCCGGCCAACAGGCCCACGATGCCCCAGCCTAGCCGGCGCTCGGCGGCGGTCCG
>CBHWAL010000116.1:0-10458 GCA_966111495.1 uncultured Achromobacter sp.
AATCCGTGGGCCTGGTGGGCCGCAACGGCATGGGCAAGACCACGCTCATCCGCAGCCTGATGGGCCATGTGAAAAGCGCGCAGGGCAACGTGCGGGTGCGGGGCAACGACTGCACGCACGCGCAGCCGCATGCAATTGCACGCATGGGCGTGGCCTACGTGCCCGAGGGGCGCGGCATTTTTCCCAACCTGAATGTGCGCGAGAACCTGCAGGTGGCGGCGCGCCCCGGCAAGCGCGCGGGGCAGGACTGGACGTACGCGCGCGTGCTGGACACGTTTCCGCGCCTGCGCGAGCGCCTGGGCCACGGCGGCCAGCAGTTGTCGGGCGGCGAGCAGCAGATGCTGGCCATCGGCCGCGCGTTGATGACGAATCCCGACCTTCTGATACTGGACGAGGCCACCGAGGGCTTGGCGCCGCTGATCGTGGCCGAGATCTGGCGCATCATCCGCGAGATCCGCGCCACCGGCATGTCCACGCTGATCGTGGATCGCAACTACCGCGCGGTGCTGGAACACACCGACCGGTGCCTGGTCATGGAAAAGGGATTGATCGTGCAGGATGGCGACAGCGCGTCGCTTGCCCAACAGCCGGAGCAATTGACGCGCTATCTGGGGGTGTAGCGGCGCGGCGCGTGCGAAGACGTTTCGCCAAGCGCCCGCGCCCTGGCGGCAATCGTCAGATCACCGCTTCGATCAGGAAGGGGCCGCGGCGCTTCAGGCCTTCGGCCAGCGCGCGCGCAAAGCCTTCGACCGTATCCACGCTGACCGCTTCGACGCCCATGCCGCGCGCCAGATGCGTCCACTCCAGATGCGGATCCTGCAGGTCCAGCATGCGGCGCGCGTTGCGGCCCGGCTCCTGCACGCCCACGTTCTTCATTTCGCCGTGCAGCGTGGCGTAGGAACGGTTGGCCAGGATGATGGTCAGGCAATCCAGGTTTTCGCGTGCCTGCGTCCACAAGGCCTGCAAGGTGTACATGCCGCTGCCGTCCGCCTGCAGGGTCACCACCTTGCGGTCGGGGCACGCCACCGCCGCGCCTGTCGCCAGCGGCAGGCCGATGCCGATGGCGCCGCCGGTCAGCATCAGCCAGTCGTGCGGCGCGCTGTTGACGCTGTACAGCGGGAATTCGCGGCCCTGCGTGATGGACTCGTCGCAGACGATGGCCTGTTCGGGCAGGTGGTGCGCAACCAGAACGTTGACTGCGGCGCTGGTCAGCTTGCCGGAGGCAGGCACTTCATGGCTGGGCGCGGGCGCGAGCAGCCGCGGCGCGTCGGCGGCGATGCCCAGTTCGTCGGCCAGCCATTCCAGCGCGTGCGGCAGGTCTTGGTCGGCCGTGGCCAGCACGAGCTGGTTGCTGTCCTGCGGGGCCAGCAGGCTGGGCTTGCCGGGGTAGGCAAAGAAACCGACCGGGGATTTGGCGCCCGCCAGCACCAGATGCTTCACATCCTTCAGCTTGGCCACGGCCATGTCGATCGGATACGGCAGGCGGTCCACGGGGGTGCGCGAGCCGCCGCGCTCGATGCGGCGGTTCGACGTTTCCGACACCAGGCGCACGCCGGTGGCGCGCGCGATGCGGCCGGCGGCGTTCAGGGCGCGCTCGCGCAGCGCAGCGCCGCCCAGCATCAGCACGGTGATTTCGCCGGAACGGATGGCGGCGGCGGCGGCGCGCACGGCGTCGGCGGTGGTCTGCGCCAGCGGCTCGTCCTTGGCCACGATGGGCGCGGGCGCGTCAGCAGGCAGCTCGGTCCAGGCCGTGTCGGCCGGCAGGATCAGGGTGGCGATGTTACCCGGCGAACGGCGCGCCACGGCCACGGCCTCGGCGGCGTCCGCGGACAGGGCCGACGCCGTCATCGTGCGCTTGACCCAGTGCGACATCGGCCGCGCCACGCCTTCGACGTCGCTGGTCAGCGGAGCGTCGTACTGGACGTGATACGTGGCGTGGTCGCCCACGATGTTGACCATCGGCGTGCGCGCACGCTTGGCGTTGTGCAGGTTTGCAAGGCCATTGCCCAGGCCCGGGCCCAGGTGCAGCAGCGTGGCTGCCGGTTTGTCGGCCATGCGCGCGTAGCCGTCGGCCGCGCCCGTCACCACGCCTTCGAACAGGCCCAGCACGCAGCGCATCTTGGGCTTGCGATCCAGGGCCGCCACAAAGTGCATCTCGGATGTGCCCGGATTTGCAAAGCAAACGTCCACATCATTGGCAAGCAAGGTGTCGCAGAGGCTGTCGGCGCCGTTCATCGTTGTTTCCCTGGTAGTTATCAATGGCAGTGGCGGGTGGCAAGGCCACCCGCGCAACGGACATCATAGGGAGCCTGGCGGATTCGCGATAGTGCCATTTCCGCTTGCGCGCATGGAACCATTCCGGCGGGGTTCCGCCTGACGGAACAAACCAGGGCGGCGCCCGGGGAGCGGGTCGCCGCCCCGGGTGCGGGCGCCGTCAGAACGTGGCGCGCATCGCGAGGCGGAAAGTGCGCGGCTGACCGAAGTAATTGAAGTAGTCGGTGTTGCCGACCGATTGGTAGTAATTCCGGTCGAAGAGGTTGTCCACATTGAACTGCACCGCCAGATTCTTGTTCACGTCGTACACCGCGTGCAGGCCGACCAGCGTGTAGGCGCCCTGCGAGATCCTGTAGTCTTCTGCGCCCGTCGTGCCGGTGTTGAAGATGCCGCTCTGCGCATAGACCGAGCCGCCCACGCGCAGCTTGTTCCATTGATCCGGCAGGCGGTAGTCGGTGGACACCTTCAGCAGGTGCCGCGGAAAGGTGCTGGCAAACGTCTGGCCGGCCAGCGGACCCTGCGCGTATTTGGACTGCGTGTACGTGTAGCCCAGACTGACGTTCCAGGCCGGCGTGATGGCGCCGTTGATCTCGAAATCCACGCCGCGATTGCGCACCTTCTCGGCAGCGCGGAAGCAGGAAAGAACGCCCGGCGGGCACAGGTCGATGTCGTAGATCCGGTCGGCCCGGCCCTTCTGGTCAGTCTGGAACAGCGCCAGCGCGGCGTTCACCCGGCGCTCCATGAACTCGCCCTTCAGGCCGATCTCATAGTTCTTTCCGGTCATCGGCGGCAGCACGCTGCCATCGACACCAATGTTCTCCTGCGGCTTGAAGATTTCGGTATAGCTGGCATAGGCCGACAGGTTTTCATTCAGGTCCTGCACCACACCGGCGTACGGCGTGACCCTTCCGCGCTGCTCATAGCGGCTTCCCGTGCGCACGGTGGTCTGCGCATAGCGGTCGAATTCGAACCAGCTCATGCGCGCGCCCACCAGGAAGGTCGTGCTGTCGGTCAAGCTGAAGCGGCCGGCGGTGTAGATGCCCTGCTGCTTCTGCGTGATGTTGTAGTGCCACATGTCCACGTCCAGCCCGGTCGGCGCGGGCGGATTGAACGCGCCCAGGTCGTTCATGTCGACCACGTAGCGATAGCTGGCGTCGCGCCCGCCGTGATAGTCGAAGTCGTCCTTGCGCGTGGAGGCGCCCACCACCAGCTCATGCTGGCGGCCCAGCAATTGGAACGGGCCGGAAGCGTAGGCGTCCACGCCCCACTGCGTATCGTTGAAATGGAAGAGGCGCGGGTTCAGCGTGAAGAGGTCGCCGGTCGTGCGCTGCGTGTAATTGCCCAGAAAGTCCGACTTGGCGGACAGCCAGTTCCCGGCCACGGTGAGCTTCCAGCCGTTGTCGAATTCATGCCTGATGTCGGCGAACAGGTTCGTGTTGCGCTTGTTTACGTAGTTCCAGTCGCCGACCAGGGACGTCTTGCGCGACATCGGGTAGAACGAACCGTCGGCCCGCGTCGGCAGCCCGGACCAGTCGTAACCCTGGTTGCGATCCTTCTGGTAGGTCAGGCCGGCCGTGACCGTGGTGGCGGGCGTGATGTCGGCCTCCAGGATGCCGTAGAAGAGCGAGTTCTCCTTGCCCGCATGTTGCTGGAAGTCGCCCGAGTTGGTGTAGGCCATCACCGCGCGTCCGCGCAGCGTCTTGGCGCCGTTCAGGGGCGAGGACACGTCGAGCATGGTGCGGTAGTCGTCCCATGATCCCGCCGACACCGTCATGACACCCGTCGTCTCGTAGCCGGGCCGCTTGCGCACCAGGTTGATGGCGGCCGCCGGGTTGCCGGCCCCTTCCAGCAGGCCCGTGGCGCCGCGCACGACCTCGACCCGGTCATAGATCTCGGTGGTGGGCTTGTTGATGGCGTCGAACGAATACGGGTTGGTGATGTTGACCGGCACGCCGTCGATCTGCAGGTTGTCGATCTGCTGGCCACGCGCCTGGTAGGTCGAACGCTCCGAACCGCTCTGCACCACCGAAATGCCGGTGGTCGCCTGCAGCACGTCGTCCAGGTTCCGCATGGACTGGTCGTCCATGCGCTGGCGCGTCACCACCGTTACCGACTGCGGCGTCTCGCGCTGCGACAGGTTCAGGCGCGTGGCGCTGTTGGTCACCTGCACGACGTAGGTGTCACTGGTGTCCACGGGCGGCAAATTGCCGGACACCGTGACCGGTGCAAGGGTGGTGGTCTGGGGCGGCGCACGCCGCAGGGTCAGCGTGCCGTCCGCTGCCTGCATGGTTTCAAGCCCACTGCCCGCCAGCGCCGCGCGCAGCGCCGCGTCCGTGGTGTACACGCCCCGCACGGCAGGCGCGTTCAGGCCGCGCACGAGCTGCGGATCGTAGGACACCACGGTCCGGGTCAACCTCGCGATTTCGGTCAGCGTGGCGTCCAGGCTGCCGGCGGGCAGGTCGAACGCGATGGGCGCCTGCGGCTGGGCGTGGGCCGGCTGGCCCAGGCTGGATGCCGCCAGGACCACGGCAAGGCTGAGGACGTGGGGAACAGGCAAAACGCGCATGAGGGTCTCCGATACGTTGCGCACAGTGATATGTGGGTATGTGCCGCGAGATCGGAAAAGTGACAGTGCTCGTGCGAAAAAAAGTGAAAAAACCCGTTCAGGCCGGGCGAACGTCGATCACTGTGAGCCAGCGCGTATAGCGGCTGACGGTGATCGGCAGCGTATGCTCCAACGCGCTCAGCGCGCGGTCGGTGTCGTCCAGCGGATAGAGGCCGGACACGGCCAGGCGGGCGGCCTGCGGGCTGACGCGCAGCACGCCCGTGCGGTAGCTGGCCAGCGCCGCGGCAATCTCGCCCAGCGGCTGGTCGCGCGCCTTCAGCCATCCCTCGCGCCAGGCGGCGGCGTCGTCCATTGGTTGCGGACGGTCTGCCCAGCCCTCGCCAAAGCGCGCGCCCTGCCCCATCGCCAACGTCAATGGCGCCGACTCGCGCGGCAGGACCTCGATGCTGTTCTGCAAGGCCACGGCCAGGCTGGCCTCTTGTTCCAGCCGCACCATGCAGCCTGCGCCCGCGCTGCGGACCTGCCCGTGCGCCGTATGCACCGCGAACATCGACGAAAGGCCGGAGCGCGGCTGCACCACCAGCGCCCCCTCCAGCAGCCGCACGTTGCGCGCGTCCGCCGTGAAATCCAGATCCACGCGGCTGCGGGCGTCCAGGGTCAGCAGGCTGCCGTCCGGCAGCGTGAAGGTCCGGCGTTCGCCCGTGGCCGTGCCCAGATCGGCCGTCAGATTGCCCAGCGGCGTGATGCGGTTGGCGACCCAGCCGCCCGCCGCGGCGGCGCCGGCCAAGGCGGCCGCGTTGAGCAGCACGCGGCGGCGCGCCGGACGCACCAGCGTGCGCCGCAGCGCGTGATGCTCGTTCTTCATGACCGATTCCAGCCGTCCCACCGACTGGCTCAGGCCCTGCTGCAGCCGCGCCCAGGCGTGTTCGTGGACCGGATCAGCCGCGCGCCAGGCGGCACAGGCGGCGTGATCGGCATCTGTCGCCTCGCCCGAGGTCAGCTTGACCCAGAAGCCGATCGCGCGATCCCCCGCCTCGGCCACGGTTTGCTCGCGGCTCATGGCGCATCCGCCAGCGCGTAGCAGCGCTGCAGCGCCTGCGCGATGTACTGGCGCACCATGCTCACCGACACGCCCAGCGCGGCGGCGATCTCCTTGTGCGTCAGGCCGTCGAGCTGGCTGTACAGGAACGCGGCGCGCGCCTTCGCCGACAGGCCATCGAGCATCTGGTCCACCTGCTGCAGCGTCTGCAGGATGGCAAGCTGTTCCTGCGGCGACGGGGCAAACTGCTCGCCCTGATGGAACAGGTTTTCCAGCCACGCGGCTTCCAGCTCGCGGCGGCGCCACAGTTTCCAGACCAGGCGTTTGGCGATGGTGATGATGAGGGCGCGCGGCTCGCGCACGGAGGCGAGCCGCGGCGTCTGGATGAGCTGCACGAACGTGTCGCCCGCGACGTCTTCGGCGTCTTCGAGGTTGCGCAGCCGGGTGTAGAGCCTGCCCAGCAGCCAAGGCCTGTCTTCGGTGTAGATCCGGGCCAGCAGAGGATGGTCCGAGGTAAGCGTGGAAGGCGGAAGCATGGCGCGGCGGGCGGTATCTGCAAATGGGAATCGATCGCATTTTATCGCAGACGCTCCGCGACGTCCCCTTTCCGGCAGGAGAAACGTCCATGAGCGGGGCGCGCCCGAAAAACGGCAAGGCCTCCCGAAGGAGGCCTTGCGCGGATCAGACGGACCGGTCTATCCGTCCGTTATGCGTGTTCACGCATCAGCGGATCGGCCACGGATACATCGCGCCGCCCTGGTTCCACAGCGCGTTCGTGCCGCGTTGCAGGCCCAGCTTGCTGTCCTTGCCCACGTTGCGCTCGAACACCTCGCTGTAGTTGCCCACCGCCTTGATGGCGTTGTAGGCCCACTTCTCATCCAGACCCATGTTCTTGCCGGCGCC
Source organism: uncultured Achromobacter sp. (assembly GCA_966111495.1). Lineage (GTDB taxonomy): Bacteria > Pseudomonadota > Gammaproteobacteria > Burkholderiales > Burkholderiaceae_B > Achromobacter. The sequence continues at coordinate 6,783 of CBHWAL010000116.1, forward strand.
CGGCGTCACGCCCAGGATGCGCAGCACGTTAGGGTTCTTGCTCTTGAGCATTTCGTCGACGTTCTTCTGCGTGATGCCGTATTCCTCAGCTTCGAGCAGCGCAAACAACGTCCAGCGCACGATGCCCAGCCAGTTCTCGTCGCCCTGTCGAACCATGGGGCCGAGCGGCTCCTTGGAGAAACGCTCCGGCAGGATCTCGTAGTCGTTGGGGTTGGCGACCTGCGTGGCGCGCACCGCAGCCAGTTGCGAGGCGTCGTCGGTGAAGGCGTCGCAGCGGCCGGATTCAAAGGCGCGCACGACTTCGGTCACCTTGTCGATCACGACCGGCTTGAACTCGATGTTGTTGCTGCGGAACCAGTCGGCCAGGTTCAGTTCGGTGGTGGTGCCCGGCTGCACGCAGACCGTGGCGCCATTCAAATCCTTGGCGCTCTTGACGCCCAGCTTCTTGCTCACCAGGATGCCCTGGCCGTCGTAGAAACTGGCGGCGACCGCGGACAGGCCCAGCGACGTGTCGCGCGTCTGGGTCAGCGTCACGGTGCGCAGCAGCACGTCGACCTCGCCCGATTGCAGCGCGGTGAAGCGTTGCTGGGTGGACAGCGCGGTGCCCTTGAACTTGGAGGCATCGCCAAACACCGCCGCCGCCACCGCACGACAGATGTCCACGTCCATGCCTTCCCATTCGCCCTTGCTGTTGGTCGCGGAGAATCCGGACACCCCGTCCGTCAGGCCGCATTGCACGAATCCCTTCTTTTTCACCGCGTCCAGCGTGGGACCGGCCATCGCCGCCTGGGACGCGCAGGCCAGGGCAATCGCGCCGGCCGCAACCATCAATTTCCGCTTCATGTTCTGCTTCTCCTGAGATAGATGACCGCCCTGGGCTCGTAGCCGGGGACAGCTGAAACCAGGTCCTGCCTTACTGGACCGGCCGCCAGATTAAGGCATGTCCACAGCGTGAACAACGCGCGAATCCCTAGTGAAAACCCGTAAAAACGGCGCACCAGTGAACGCGGACCCCGTGTCCGGTGATCGAACTTTATTGGCGCGGCATGGGCCGACGCGCCGATCCCCCCGTGCCATACTTTTTTTGCGTCTTTGTCCGATAGCCGGCAAAACCGCAGCCCCTTAAAAAAGCCGTCGCGTCGCACAAAAACCCGGACGCGCAGCGGCAATCGGCCGATTCATGGAGGAGACAAGTCCATGGCACATGCATGCAAATCGCAGCCCCATCACCCGGCGGCCACTGACCGCCGCCGCGTTCTGAAAAACGTCCTGTTCGCCGCGCTGGCGGCAGTCGGCCTGGCCGCCGGCCCCGCGCACGCGGCGGACAACTGGCCCAGCAAGCCGATCAAGATCATCGTGCCGTACACGCCAGGCGGATCCACCGACATCGTGACGCGCATCGTGATGGAAAAACTGGGGCCGCGGCTGAACCAGACCATCGTCGTCGAGAACCGACCCGGCGCCAACAGCAGCCTGGGGTCGGCGCTGGCCGCCAAGGCCGAGCCCGACGGCTACACGTTCCTGTCGATGCTGCCGGCTTACATCATCAACTTTCACCTCTACAAGCTGGGCTACACGCCTGAAGACCTGACGCCGGTCGTGCAGATGGCGGACCTGCCGCTGTTCCTGTTCGTGTCGAACGAGCTTCCCGTCAAGACCGTGGCGGAGCTGGTCGCCTATGCCCGCAAGAATCCGGACAAGCTCACCTACGCCTCCAGCGGCAACGGCTCCAGCGCGCACCTGACCGGCGCCGACTTCGCGCTGCAGAACAAGATCACGATGACGCACGTGGCGTACAAGGGCAGCGCGCCGATCCTGACCGACATTCTGGGCAACCGCGTGAGCATGGTGTTCGATCCGGTCCTCGTGCCGATGCAGTATGTGAAGCAGAACCGCCTGAAGGCGCTGGCGTTCACGGGCAAGGAGCGCTGGCCCACGGAACCGGGCATTCCCACGATGGAAGAAGCGGGCATGCCCGGCTTTGTCACCGGCTCGTGGGCCGGCCTGATGGCGCCGGCCAACACGCCCAAGCCGATCATCGAACGCATGGCGCGCGAGATCAGCGAGATCGTCAAGGAGCCGGACGTGCGGCAGAAGTTCGTGGACGCGGGCTTTCTGCCGGTGGGCGGCACGCCAGCGGAGTTTGCCGAATTGATGAAGAAGGACTCGGCGCGCTACGCCGAGATCATCAAGCAGGCCAACATCACCGTGAACTGAGCGGGGCCGGGCGCTGCGGCGTCCGCCCCATCGGAGCCCCCCAATGATCGACAAGTTCATCGACACCCCCGAGGCCGCGGTTGCAGACGTGCACGACGGCGCCACCGTGCTGATCAGCGGGTTCGGCGGCGCCGGCATGCCCACCGAACTGATCCACGCCCTGATCGACCAGGGCGCGCGCGAACTCACGGTGGTCAGCAACAACGCCGGCAATCGCGAGACGGGCCTGGCTGCGCTGGTCAAGGCCGGGCGCGTGCGCAAGGTGATCTGCTCGTTTCCGAAGGCCTCGCACTCGTGGGTCTTCGACGAACTCTACCGGCAGGGCCGCATCGAACTCGAATGCGTGCCGCAAGGCACCATCGCCGAGCGCTTGCGCGCGGCCGGCGCGGGTCTGGGCGGTTTCTTCACGCCCACCGCGTACGGCACCGAGCTTGCGCGCGGCAAGGAAACCCGCATCATCAACGGCCGCGGCCACGTGTTCGAGGAACCGCTGCATGGCGACTTTGCGCTGGTCAAGGCCGACCGGGGCGACCGCTGGGGCAACCTGACCTACAACATGAGCGCGCGCAACTTCGGCCCCATCATGTGCATGGCCGCCCGGACCACCATCGTGCAGGTGCGCGCCAAGGCCGAATTGGGCGAGCTGCCGCCCGAGGCCGTGGTGACGCCGGGCATCTTCGTCAAGCGCGTCACCGAAGTGCCGAACGCCGCCTTTTCCAGTTAACGCCATCCAGCGTGTAGGAGTCCGCATGTTTCGTCCCCTGACCCGCGAAGCCATGGCCCGCCGCCTGGCTTTGGACATTCCCGACGGCAGCTACGTGAACCTGGGCATCGGCATGCCGGTGCTGGTGGCTGCCCATCTGCCCGAGGGCCGCGAGATCGTGCTGCACAGCGAGAACGGCATCCTCGGCATGGGTCCGCCCCCGGCCGAGGCCGACATCAACCTGGACCTCATCAATGCCGGCAAGCAGCCCGTAACGCTGCTGACGGGCGGCTCGTACTTCCATCACGCGGACTCGTTCGCGATGATGCGCGGCGGCCATCTGGACATCTGCGTCATGGGCGGCATGCAGGTCGCGGCCAACGGCGATCTGGCGAACTGGTCGCTGAACAAGCCGGGCGAGGCGCCCGCCGTCGGCGGTGCGATGGACCTAGCCGTGGGCGCGCGCAGCGTGTTCATCATGATGGAGCACAACAGCAAGAACGGCGATCCCAAGATCGTCGAGCGCTGCACCTATCCGCTGACCGGCGCGGGCGTGGTGGACCGCATCTACACGGACCTTGCGGTCATCGACGTCACGCCGGACGGCCTTGTCGTCCGGGATATGATCGACGGCATGACTCTGACCGAACTGCAGACGCGCACCGGCGCGCCCCTGCGCGCAGGCTGATGCTGCCCAACCTGCCTGCCCCCGGCTACGCCGCGCCGCCCACGGCCGAAGACCATCCGGACCAGTTG
>CBHWAL010000117.1:0-10324 GCA_966111495.1 uncultured Achromobacter sp.
GGCTTCAAGTGCTGGCCGACCGGCGCGACCTGGACCGGCAACTGGCCCAGCTCACGCCCGAAATCGAACGCCTGGACGGTGCCCTGGTCGCGGCCACCCACCTGATCCAGCAAGGATCGGCGTTGCGCACCGAGGCCGTCCAACTCGAGATCTCCGATGCCGAGATCGAAGCGCTGCGCAAGGCCGGCCGCGAACTCGGGAATTTGCAGTTGCAGCAACAGGCGGTCGCCACGCGCTTGCGTTATCGGCTTGATGCCGGCGCGCAGGCGCTACTGGACGGCAAGGCCGTCATCGGCTCGGGCGAAGTCCTGCTGACGGCCGCGGCCGAACTCGATCTGCCCGGTGTGGGCCGCCTGCAAATTGAGCCGGGCGGGCAAGACTTGCCGGCCCTGCAGCGCGATTTGGCCCGTGCGGAGTCGGCGAGCGCCGCGATGCTCAAGCGGGCGGGCGTCGACACGCTGGCTGACGCGGAACAGCGTCACGCGCGCTACACCGCGTTGCAGCGCGAACTCGAAGGCATGCGTAAGACGCTCGCCATCCACGCACCTCGCGGCGTGGACGCGCTGCGCACCCAGCGCGACGAGGCGCTTGCGCGGCTGGCGCAGTTGCAGGAACGGCTGGCCAAGCTGCCCCCCGCGCAGGCAACTGAAGATGGTGTTCGGGTTGCAGACGCAGACGCTGACGACAGCACCGGCATCGACGTCGACGTCAACACAAGCGACGACGATCTGCCCGACGCCATCCAGGCGCTGCGCGAGGCCGAAGCCGTCGCGGCGCAGACGGAAAAGGCAGTGGCCGACGCGCAGCGTGCGCTGGATGCCGACACGGCGCGTGCGCAACTGCTGGAAGGGCAGGCGACCGCCCGCGGCGCCGAGTTGCAATCCGACGAACGCACGGCGCAACGCCACGCCCGCGCTGGCCGCCTTGCCGAAGTGCGCAGCGCCCACGACCAGCTCGAACTGCGCGTACGCGAGGCTCGGGCCTCGCTGGCCGAACACCGGCCCGAACTCGCCGAACAGGACGTGCAGCGGTTTGAAAAATCCGCCGCCATCGAACGCGACGCGCAGCACAAGCGGCACGGCGACATCCTGCAATTGCAGGGCAAGCTGGATCAGGCTGGGGCTCAGGGGCTTGGCGAGCGGCTGTCTGAAGCGCAGGCGGCCAGCGAACGCCTGCAACGGCGCCGCGACGAATTCGCACGTCGCGCCGCCGCACTGGACCTCCTGCAAAAGCTGCTGGCCGACAAACGCGCCGCCGCCACGCAACGCCTGCAAGCGCCGCTCGCCCGCCGGCTCAACCACTATCTGGCGCTGCTGTTTCCCGACGCCGCGCTGCGCCTGGACGATGCGCTGCTGCCCACGGCGCTGCGCCGCGGCGACGGCGAAGACGCGCTGGACGCCCTCAGCTTCGGCACACGCGAGCAATTGGGCATCCTGGCCCGCTTTGCCTACGCCGATCTGCTGCGCGAGGCCGGCCGGCCTACCTTGCTGCTGCTGGACGACGCGCTGGTCCACACCGACGACGCCCGGCGCGACTTCATGAAGCGCGCACTGTTCGACGCGGCGACACGGCATCAGATCCTGATGTTCACTTGCCACGGCGAAGCATGGCGCGACATGGGGGTGGAACAGCGCAGGATTGCTTAGCCTCCCACCGGTCAAGGCAATCGCTTGACGCTGCGGCCAGGCATCGGTAGTCTGCCCGGATGCCTGCTTACACGCCTCTCGCCATGCTTGCCCGCGCCGTCCGCGCGGGTCGTGCGTGCGCGCGCGTGCCGGCTTTCTTCTGCGCCGGTTCCCCGCCGGCTGTGTCTCCTGTCAAGAACGCGGCGCCGCCGCCGCCCGCATCGCCGCCCCGCGGCGTCGTGTCGGGCGTGCACCCGCCTGTGTCGGCCGTCCTCGGCTGAGCCGCCGCATTTTCGTCTCCCGCCTGAACCCCTGCGCCGCGCCGCAAGCTGCATGACGCCTTCTGGATGGGCCTCGTGATCTCGGTGGGCGCCACGCTGCTCTTCTACCGCATGATCCAGGCGGGCAACCTCGTCAACGTGACCAGCCTGTTTTATCTGGTGCCGGTGGGCACGGCGGCGCTGGATTACCTGATCCTGGGCAATCGTTTGCCGGTGCTCAGCCTGGCCGGGATGGCCGCGATCCTGACCGGGCTGATGCTGGTGTTACGGCATCCCGCCACGGTGATGCCCTCAGCCTCGCTGGCCGCCGCCGCAACCATCGCGATTCGCCGCGCCCACATCCATCCACCCGTTCCAAGGCTGGCTGGAGGGCGCGGCGTCTGCGTTATCAGCACCCTCCGGCCCCGCCCAATGCCCGCTCACGAGCTGCGCGGGCCGAGTCTGCGCGACAACACGCGCGCACAGATCCCACGCGTCCAGCCGCACGCTTAGTCCAGCGTAGACGCCGTGTCCCGCGCCTGCCTCGATGAAACCAGCCGCCTGCGCGCCTTCGCCCGCGCGGATCGCGCCCTCGGCGCGAATGTCCTCGCCGGCGATCAAGCCCCATCCGCAGGCGAGGTGTTCGCCCGATTGAATGGACCCGCCTGCCTGGATCCCGCAGCCGGCATTGATTTCCTGTTCCGCGCGCACGCCGCCGCCTGCCTTGATGCCTTGCCCGCATTTGATCGCGCCTTGCGTGCTGATGTCCTGGCCGGCATGCAGGTGGCCCGTCACGGCCAGATCCTGTCCGGCGCAGATGTCCCATTTGGCGCGCACATTGCCGCCGCAATCCAGGCGAGCCGCAATCTCGATGCCCCAGTCGGCAGCCACGTCGCCGCCGGCGCGCAGGTTGCCGCCGCTGGCGATGTTGCCGCCGGCGGTGATGTTTTCACCCGCCACAATCGACTCGCCGGCGCGGATCCCGCCGCCTGTGATGAGGCTGCGGCCCGCCCGCACCACGGTGTCCACCGTGATGCCCATGCGGACTTCCAGCGTTCCGGCAAACACGATGGCGGTGGCATCCAGCGTGTCCAGTCGCAGCACGGCGTCGGTCGGACCGAACTGGTCCAGCAGCCAGCAGGCGTCGCCGACGCGGCCGTCGGCGACCAGGGCGTCGAGCACGGCCTGATAGTCCCCCTGGCCGTTGTGATCGCGGAGGAACCATTTGTAGCCGCCCGCGCAGGGGTTCTTGGCTTTGACGAATTTCTTGGTGAGTTGCATGGCGCTGAATTGAAAGTGCGGTGCGTGGCCGCCGCGCAAGCCGGAATAGGGCGTGCGAAACGCGAAATGGAGACGAACGCCCGCCACGCGGCAGTGCGTCCGCCGGCCGGTTTCAGGCTGCGGGATGCGCGGATGTGCGCAGGCAGCCGGCAACGGGCCGGAGCAAAAAATCAGAAAGGGGAAAGGCGGGCGATTAGCCGGGCTTGGACCGCGCGTAAGCGGAACGCGCGGCGACCTCCTGCGAACTCAACAGCGTTGAGCGCAGGGCGCAGAGAGCGCAGGTGACGCAGGGAAGGGAAGATATGTCGGATTGCACGGGCCAGATGCTACCACCCGGGCAATCGCCGTCAAGCGGGGACAGATGCGGACAAGGACGCCAGCCGCCGGCCAGCGCCCTTGAGGCAAGCTGCGATCAGTTCGTCAGGACGATGTTGCGGTCCTTGGCGATGCGCTGGCGCAGTTCAAGTTCGCGCTTGATCTGCGCGGCGTACTCGGCCGGCGTGTTGCCGTCCACGATCGATCCGCCGTCCGCCAGGCGCTGGGCGATCTTCGGCTCCTTCAAGGCCTTGACCGTGGCGGCGTGGATGCGGTCGACCACGGCTTGCGGCGTGCCTGCGGGCGCGACCAGGCCGTACCAGGCCATGTTGTCCATGTCGGGCAGTCCGCCTTCGGCGAATGTCGGCACGTCCGGCAGGGCGGGCAGGCGCTTGGGCGCCGCTACGGCCAGCGCGCGCAACTTGCCGGCCTGGATGTGCGGCATGGACGAGGGCAGGTTGTCGAATTGCACGTTCACCTGGCCGGCAATCACGTCGTTCAGCGCCGGACCCGATCCGCGATAGGGCACGTGAACCATGTCGGTCTTGGTCAGCGACTTGAACAGCTCGCCGTCCAGATGGCTGATGCCGCCCGCGCCCGACGAGGCATAGCTGTATTTGCCGGGGTTGTTCTTCAGCAGAGTGATGAACTCGGCCAGCGTCTTGGCGGGCACGCTCGGGTTGACCGTCATGACGTTGGGCACATTCACCATGTTGGTGATGGGCGTAAAGTCCTTGAGCGGGTTGTACGGGTTCTTGGGATTGGTGGCCGGATTGGTGGCCATGGTGCTGACCGTGGCCACACCCAGCGTGTAACCGTCGGGTGCGGAGCGCACCAGGGCGTCGGCGCCGATCGAGCCCCCGCCGCCGGCGCGGTTTTCCACGACCACGGGCTGGCCCAGTTCACGGCCCAGGCCCTCGGCCACGACGCGCGCCACGATATCGGTGGTGCCGCCGGCCGCAAACGGCACGATCAGGCGAATCGGTTTATTGGGGTAGGGGTCTGCGGCCTGGGCAGCGGAGGTCAGGCAGGCGCCAGCGATGGCGGCGGCCAGGACGGCCTTGGCATGTGACAGCACGTTCAAGAGTCTTCTCCATATTGTTGTTCCGAGCTGGCCATCTTGCCGGGCCAGCTTCGGTGAGGCGCGCATTGCCGGGGTGTCGCAAGCCAACGCCTCGTGGCCGCATTCCACACAGGTATGCCCCCATGGTCAACTCGGGATTGTCCCTGTCATGAGAAATCGCAAATTTTCTAGACCCCACCGAAAAAGCGCGGAGATGACAGAAGTTAGGAGAAAAAGTAAGTCTGACAGGTAGTTGAACACAAATTGAGAAGCTTTCGTTGCGCAATCGCTGCGCAGTCATCTTGCTGTCATTAGCTGGGTACGTACATAAATCCATGCATAACTTACAAGAATCTGATATTTTTCGGATGAGATTCTTGCCCGGTCTTGCAAGAAAGCTATTGCGTTTGTTTCTGTCTGCGCCGTTCAATGGCGTTGGTTGATGTCCCCACGGGGCAACGTGTAGTGCAGCGACGCACCGGGCCAAGGGTTCCGTCCGTTTTTCAATCCCCGGTCTGTTTCGTCTCTCGCTGCCTCACGCTGGCGGGAGGGGGCCCGGACATTTTCGGAACGCCATGTCGCTGATCCTGATCCTCGCTCTGCCGTTTGCCGGCAGCCTGTGCGCCGCGCTGCTGCCTTCCAACGCCCGCAACGCTGAGGCGTGGTTGGCTGGCCTCATCGCCCTCGCGTGCGTGGTTCTGATCGCGACGCTGTATCCGGACGTTGCCAACGGCGGGGTCATACGGGCCGACATGCCTTGGGCGCCCGCCCTGGGTCTGCAATTCACCTTGCGCATGGACGGCTATGCGTGGCTCTTTGCGCTGATCGTCTCCGGCATGGGCGCGCTGGTGGTGCTGTACGCGCGCTACTACATGTCGCCGGAAGATCCGGTCCCGCGCTTCTTTTCGTTCTTCCAGGCCTTCATGGGCGCCATGCTCGGCGTGGTGCTTTCGGGCAACCTGATCCAGCTCGTGCTGTTCTGGGAAATGACCAGCCTGGCGTCGTTCATGCTGATCGCCTACTGGCATCACCGCCTTGACGCGCGCCGGGGCGCCCGCATGGCGTTGACGGTCACCGGGGCGGGCGGTCTCTGTCTGCTGGCCGGGGTACTGATCCTGGGCCATATCGTTGGCAGCTACGACATGGACCGTGTCCTGGCGTCTGGCGACCTGGTCCGCGCCGACCCCTGGTATCCGGCCGTGCTGGTGCTGGTGGCGCTGGGCGCGCTGACCAAGAGCGCCCAGTTCCCATTCCATTTCTGGCTGCCCAACGCCATGGCCGCGCCCACGCCGGTGTCCGCCTATCTGCACTCGGCCACGATGGTCAAGGCAGGCGTCTTCTTGCTGGCGCGCTTCTGGCCCGTGCTGTCAGGCACGGACGAGTGGTTCTGGATCATCGGCGGCCTGGGGCTCATCACCCTGGTGCTGGGCGCCTACGCGGCGATCTTCCAGCAGGACATGAAGGGCGTGCTGGCGTATTCCACGATCAGCCACCTGGGCCTCATCACGCTGCTGCTGGGATTGAACAGCACGCTGGCGCTGGTGGCCGCCATCTTCCACATGATCAACCACGCCACGTTCAAGGCGTCGCTCTTCATGGCCGCAGGGGTGGTCGATCACGAAACGGGCACGCGCGATCTGGGCCGGCTGTCGGGTCTGTACAAGGCGATGCCCATCACGGCCACACTGGCGATGGTGGCTGCCGCCTCGATGGCGGGGGTGCCGCTTCTGAACGGTTTCCTGTCCAAGGAAATGTTTTTCGCCGAAACCACTTTCGTCAGTGCCGACCGCTACGTCCAGCTTGGTCTGCCGCTGCTCGCCACCATTGCTGGCGCGTTCAGCGTCGCGTATTCGCTGCGCTTCATCCTGCAGGTGTTCTTCGGCCCGCCGGCCACCGACCTGCCGCGTGAACCCCACGAGCCGCCGCGCTGGATGCTGCTGCCCAGCGCGCTGCTGGTCCTCATGTGCCTGCTGGTGGGCATCGTCCCCAGCCTGACCGTGGGTCCGTTTCTGGCCACCGCGGCGCAAAGCATCCTGGGCGAAAACATGCCCGACTACAGCCTGGCCGTCTGGCATGGCTTCAATCTGCCGCTGGTCATGAGTCTCGTCGCCACGACGGCGGGCGTGTTGCTGTACCTGGCGCTGCGCGCCCATCAGCGCGCCAATCCGGGCCGTGTGCCGTACATTTACCGCCTTGACGGCCGCCGCACCTTCGAGGCGCTGCTGGATGGTTCCAGCGTCGCCGCTGCCTGGCTGCTGCGCTGGGTTTCGTCCACGCGCCTGCAGGTGCAGATGGTGTTGATTTTGGTTGGCACGCTGTTCGTCGCGTGGCTGCCGCTGCGCGCGGGCGGCTGGCTGGACGGCGCGGTGCGCCTGACGCCGGTCGATCCGGTCTTCGCCTTGCTGTGGATCGTGGGCGGCACCTGCGCGCTGGCCGCGGCGTTCCAGGCCAAATACCACCGCCTGGCCTCGCTGGCGCTGGCGGGCGGGGCAGGGCTGATCACCTGCCTGACCTTCGTCTGGTTCTCCGCGCCCGATCTGGCTCTGACGCAACTGTCCGTCGAGGTCGTGACGCTGGTGCTGTTGCTGCTGGGCCTGCGCTGGCTGCCGCGGCGCATCGTGCAGGACGACGAGGAAAGCCTGAAGGCCACACTGCTGGCGCGCGGCCGCCGCCTGCGCGACCTGCTGTTGGCCGTGGCCGCTGGCACGGGCATGTCGGCGCTGGCGTATTCGGTGCTGGCGCGGCCGCAGACAAATCCCATTTCGTCCTACTTCGTGGACCGGGCGCTGCCTGACGGCGGCGGCACCAACGTCGTCAACGTGATCCTCGTGGACTTCCGGGGCTTCGATACCTTCGGCGAAATCACGGTGCTGGGCATCGTGGCGCTCACTGTCTACGCGCTGCTGCGCCGCTTCCGTCCGGCCGCCGAAAGCGCGGACCTGCCGCGCCAGCAGAAGGAGCAGGCCGGCGGCATTCCGGAGTCGCCCGACATCAAGTCGCTGGTTCCGCCCGGATCGATGATGGTGCCGGCGGTGCTGGTGCGCCTGCTGCTGCCGATTGCCGCGCTGATCTCGGTGTACTTCCTCTTGCGCGGCCACAACCAGCCGGGCGGCGGCTTCGTCGGCGGCCTGATCTTCGCCACGTCCGTCATCCTGCAATACATGGTGGGCGGGGTCTATTGGGTCGAGTCCCGCAGCCGGCTGAATCCGCAGAACTGGATCGGTATCGGGCTGCTGTGCGCCGGCATCGCCGCCGTGAGCGCATGGCTGGCGTACAAGCCGTTCCTGGCCGCGCTGGCCTGGGATGTCGCGCTGCCCCTGATCGGCCATGTCCACGTGTCCAGCGTGCTGCTCTTTGACCTGGGCGTCTACATGCTGGTCGTGGGATCCACCGTGCTGGTGCTGGTGGCGCTTGCCCACCAATCGCTGCGCGCGCAACGCAAGGCCGCCGCCGAGCTCCAGGCGGCCGCCGCTCAAACAGGAGAAGCCTGATGGAATTGATATACGCTGCCGCGATTGGCGTGCTGGCGGGCTCGGGCGTGTGGCTGCTGCTGCGGCCCCGGACGTTCCAGTTCATCATGGGCCTGTCGCTGGTCTCCTACGCCGTGAACCTCTTTATCTTCGGCATGGGCCGCCTCACGTCCGGCAGGCCGCCGGTGGTGGATCCTTCCATGGCGCATGATCCTTCCTGGTATGCGGATCCGCTGCCGCAGGCGCTGGTGCTGACCGCCATCGTCATCGGCTTTGCCACCACCGCGTTGTTCCTGGTTGTGCTGCTCGCCTCGCGGGGCCTCACGGGTACCGACCACGTTGATGGACGGGAGTCCCAATCTTGAGTTTCTGGCTTCAACATCTTCCTGTCCTGCCCATCATCATTCCGCTGGTCGCGGGCGCGGCGATGCTGCTGCTCGCCGATACCAGCCGCTATGCGCGTGGCGGGATCGCGCTTTTATCGACGCTTGCCCAGCTTGCGGCCGCGATCGCGCTGCTGGTCGTGGCCGGCGGTGGCGTTCCCGGCGTCTGGGAAAACGGGGTAGGGGCCTACCTGGTGGGCGACTGGCCGGCGCCGTTCGGCATCGTGCTGGTGGTCGACCGCCTGGCCGCCGTCATGCTGACGCTGACGGCAGTGCTGGGGCTGGCCACGCTGGTCTACGCGCTGGCCCGGTGGGACCGCGCCGGCGTGCATTTCCATTCGCTATTCCAGTTCCTGCTCATGGGCCTGAACGGGGCCTTCCTGACCGGCGACCTGTTCAACCTGTTCGTGTTCTTCGAAGTACTGCTGGCGGCGTCCTACGGCCTGCTGCTGCACGGGTCCGGCGTGGCGCGCGTCAGCGCGGGCCTGCAGTACATCGCCGTGAACCTGGTGGCCTCGTTCCTGCTGCTGATCAGCATTGCGCTGATCTACGGCGTGACGGGCACGCTCAACATGGCGGACCTGGCCCTGCGCGCAGGCAACCTGGCGGGCGCCGAACGCATGCTGTTCGAGGCCGGCGCCGCCATCCTGGGCGTGGCCTTCCTCGTCAAGGCGGGCGCCTGGCCGCTCAATTTCTGGCTGGTCAAGGGGTATGGTTCGGCCGGCGCGCCGGTCGCAGCCATGTTCTCCATCATGACCAAGGTCGGCATCTACGCGCTGCTTCGCATCGGTTCGCTGCTGCTGCCGACGGGCGCGCCCGCCGCCTTCAGCCTGGACTGGATGTTCGCCGCCGGGCTGGCCACGCTGCTGTTCGGCGCGCTGGGCTTGCTGGCCACGCAGCAACTGGAAAAAATGGTCGGCTACTGCGTCATCGTGTCCGCCGGCACGCTGCTGACCGCACTGGGCATGCCGGGCGTCACGCTGACGGGTCCCGCGCTGTTCTACCTGATCAGCTCGGTGCTGACCACGAGCGCGTTCTTCCTGCTGGCCGAACTCATCGAACGCACGCGCAGCTTCGGCGCGAACGTGTTGGCTGTCACGCTCGACGCCTTTGACCTGGACGACCCGACGTCCGTGAACCGTTCCGACGACGTGGTCGGCGTGGCCATTCCCGCGGCGATGGCGTTCCTGGGTCTCGCGTTCATTTCCTGCGCCTTGCTGGTGACCGGCCTGCCGCCGCTGTCCGGCTTTGTTGCCAAGTTTTCGCTGCTGTCGGCCGCGGTATCGGCCGCCACCGAATCGGCCCCGCCGATGGACGCCTGGCTGCTCGTGGCCGCCGTGCTGGTGTCGGGCCTGGCGGGCCTGATCGGCCTGGGCCGCACCGGCATCCGTATCTTCTGGGCCAGCGACGACCGCAGCACGCCGCGCCTGCGCGTGATCGAGGCAGGCCCGGTTGCGGTGCTGGTGCTGCTGTGCGTGGGCCTGGCCGCCGGGGCGGGCCCCGTGTCGGCCTACCTGGACGACGCTGCCCGCTCGCTCGACCAGCCCGCGTCGTACATCGACGCCGTCATGTCCGCGCAGACCGTGCGCGGCGTCAAGGGAGGAAGCTGATGCGCCGCCTTTACTTCCTGATCCTGCCCACGCTGCTGTTTGTCCTGTGGCTGGTCCTCAACGAAAGCATGTCGCCGGGGCAGATCGCCCTGGGCATCGCGCTGGCACTGTGGTTCACGTGGGCCGCCTCACGTCTGCGCCCGATGCACGCGCGGCCGCGCCACCTGTGGAAGGTGATTCCGCTTTTCCTGCACGTGACGTGGGACATCATCAAGTCCAACGTCGCGGTGGCGCGGGGGGGCCTCAATCCGCGCCGCAATGTATTATCGCCGGGATTGATCCTGATCCCGCTCACCATGAGCGACCCGCCTGGCCAG
>CBHWAL010000118.1:0-10250 GCA_966111495.1 uncultured Achromobacter sp.
CTTGCGCCACAGGTCCATGGGGAATTGGTCGCTGCGATCGACTTCCGCGGCGCGCGGCGCGATCTCGGCCTGCGCGAAATTGCGTACGGCGTCGCGCAGCATGTCCAGGTCTTCGCCCAGGTCGAAGTTCAGGCCGGGAAGATTCATCAGTGTCTCCGTGATAGTAGGTGCTTACATTCATGGATCTGCGCGGGCATGTCTTGGCAGCCGTCGCGGGGGTGATCCATGATGCGCCGATCGTCCGGCGCTGCGCAATGATGCAGTGCAAATATTACGTTTACGTAAACGTAAATTGGATGAGGGTTATCCCTAGCGTGTTGCGGACGGTCGTGGCGGTGACGATGGGCAATACTTGATGCGGCCCTTTAATCCTGAAATATCCGACGGAGTCAGCTGTGCTCGAAATATCCAACCTGGACGACATCGTGGCGTTGCGGCGCGACATTCACATGCACCCGGAGCTTTGCTACGAAGAGCACCGCACGGCCAAGGTGGTGGCCGACACGCTGCGCGGCTGGGGCATCGAAACGCACACGGGCATTGCCAAGACGGGCGTGGTGGGCGTGATCAAGCGGGGCACGTCGCACCGGGCCATCATGCTGCGCGCCGACATGGACGCGCTGCCCATGCAGGAGGAGAACCAGTTCGAACACCGCTCGCGCCATGACGGCAAGATGCACGGTTGCGGCCACGACGGCCATACCGCGATGTTGCTGGCTGCGGCGCAGCATTTGCAGACGGCGGGCGGCTTCGACGGCACCGTGTACCTGTGCTTTCAGCCGGCCGAGGAAGGCGGCGCGGGCGGCCGCGCGATGATCCAGGATGGCCTGTTCACGCGCTTTCCGTGCGAGGCCGTGTTTGGCATGCACAACTGGCCGGGATTGCCGGCCGGCGCGTTCGGTGTCTGTGCCGGTCCCATGATGGCGGCGGCCAATGGTTTCAAGATCACGGTCAAGGGCAAGGGCGGCCACGCCGCCGCGCCGCAGGACTGCAGTGACCCGGTGCCGGCGCTATTTGCCATCGGCCAGTCGCTGCAGACGATCCTGACGCGCAGCAAGCGTCCGCTGGATGCGGCGGTGCTGTCGATCACGCAGGTTCAGGCGGGCGGCAGCGTCATCAACGTGATTCCCAACACCGCGTGGCTGGGCGGCTCGGTGCGCGCGTACAGCACCGATGTGGTGGACCTGATCGAACGGCGCATGCAGGAGATCGCGCCCAGCATCGCCGCGGCGCACGGCTGCGAGGCCGAGGTGTACTTCGAGCGCCGTTACCCGGCGCTGGTCAATACCGTGGCCGAGACCGAATTCTGCATGGGCGTGATGCGCGAGGTCGTGGGCGAGGACCGCGCACTCACCATCGAACCGGCCATGGCATCGGAAGACTTTGCCTTCCTGCTGCAGGAAAAGCCGGGCTGCTACGTGTTCCTGGGAAATGGCGACGGCGAGCATCGCATGGCGGGCCACGGCCTGGGCCCCTGCATGCTGCACAACGCCAGCTATGACTTCAATGATTCCTTGATTCCGGCGGGGGCGTCGTACTGGGTTCGCCTGGCGCAACGCTACCTCGCCTGATGTGCTTTACCGCTATCCGTTTCACCCACGCAGTGCTACGCAAATCACCAGGACGATATGAAAAAGAAGACGTTGTTCATCAAGGCCGCGGGGGCGGTCCTGGCAATCATGGCTAGCGGCGCGATGGCGCAGAGCTGGCCGGCCAAGCCTGTCACCGTGGTCGTGCCCTACACGGCCGGCGGCAGCGCCGATGCGATCGCGCGCCGGTTGGGCGACGCGTTGCGCAAGGAAGCCAACATTACGGTCATCGTCGAGAACAAGCCGGGCGCGGGCGCATCGGTGGGTACGGACTATGTGGCGCGCGCGCAGCCGGACGGCACGACGCTGCTGCTGGCCTCGACCAGCCCGCTGACGATCTTTCCGCATCTGGCCAAGACCAATTACGACCCGATGAAGGACCTGACGCCAGTGGCCAGCGTGGCCGTGGCGCCGGTGGCGATCGTGGCGACGAAGGCCTTGCCGGTGAAGGATTTTGCGGGCCTGGTGGAATACGCCAAGTCGCATCCAGAAGGCGTGCGCTATGGCACGCCGGGCCAGGGCACCGTCGCGCACATCGGCATGGCGGCGGTCACCGCGCAGACCGGCACCAAGATGCTGCACGTGCCGTATCGCGGCAACAGCCAGGCGCTGACCGACGGCCTGGGCGGCGTGGTGGAGCTGCTGGTGGTTAACAGCGACGTCGTGCTGCCGCACGTGGCCAATGGCGCGCTCAAGCCGCTGGCGGTGATGGCGCCGCAACGTCTGGCCGCGTGGCCCGACGTGCCGACGATGGCCGAGCTGAAGCTGCCGCAGGCGCAGTACTACTCAAACTTCGGGATCTTCGCGCCGGCCAACCTGCCGCCCACGGTGTCGCAGCCCTTGCAGGCCGCGTTGACCAAAGCGGTGGCCAGCGCCGAGTTTCAGGAGTTGCTGGCCAAGTCGTTCCTGCAGCCGGGCACGGCGTCGGGCGATGCGTTTGCCAAGCAGGTGCAGGCCGAGTTCACGAACAACGCCCGCCTTATCAAGGAAAGCAACATCAAGGCGGAGTGACCGGCGGTTTTGTGGTGGCGTTTCAGCGCGGCGGGGGCAATCCGCCGCGCGGTATTCGCCGACACGTACCCGGCGTCAAAAGATCGGCACCAATGCAAAGCGCGCGGCCCATCACGGGAACGCGCGCCTTTTTTTGCCCGTCTGCCCAGCCGGATCAGGTCCCGCGTGGCCCGAACATGATGACCAGCATCCCGGCGATGCACAGGCCCACGCCGACCCAGTCGCTGGCGCTGGGACGCACGCCGTCCACGGCCCATAGCCACAGAAGCGCCATGCCGATATAGACGCCGCCGTACGCGGCATAGACGCGGCCCGAGGCCGTGGGATGCAATGTCAGCAGCCAGGCGAAGAGCGCGAGGCTCAGCGCGGCGGGCGCCAGCAGCCAGATGGAATGGCCCTTGCGCCGCCATAGATAAGGCAGGTAGCAGCCGATGATCTCGGCCAAAGCGGTCAGGACGAAAAGCCCGATGGTTTGAAAAACGGCCATGCGAACTACGGCTTCTGCGCCAGGAGGACGCGGCACTGGCGTTCCTGTTCGCTGATTTCCTGGAGGGTGTCGTCGATGTCGCGGCGCTGCTGCTCGAGCGTGGCACGATGCTGTTCCAGCACGGACAGGTATTGGCGCAACTGCACGTCGGTGTCGCCGGGTCCGTCGTACATGTCGATGAGCGTCAGGATCTCGGACAGTTGCAGGCCCAGCCGTTTGCCGCGCAGGGCCAGTTTCAGGCGCGTGCGGTCGCGCGGTCCGAAGATGCGGTTGCGGCCCTCGCGCGCCGGGCTGACGATCCCCTGGTCTTCGTAGAAGCGGATCGTGCGGGGCGTGACGTCGAACTCGCGGGCGAGCTCGGAGATGGTCCAGGTTGACGAGGGCATGCGACGTGTGGCAGTTTACGTAAACGTAAATTATGATGACTTGGCGTGATCGTCAAGCGTGGAGCGAGAGGCAATGAACCCGAACGAACAGAAGCTTCAGTATCCCTGGGCCGATTTCCAGCCCGAAGCCGGCCGCGCGCATGTGGTGGCGGAGGGCGTCAAATGGATCCGGATGCCGCTGCCGTTCGCGCTGGATCATATCAACCTCTGGCTGCTGCGCGACAACGTCGACGGCCAGGACGGCTGGACGGTCGTCGACTGCGGCATTTCGCGCGACGAAGTGAAGACGCTGTGGGAAGACGTGTTCAAGAACGAGCTGGACGGCCTGCCCGTGCTGCGCGTGCTGGTCACCCACATGCATCCGGACCACATCGGTCTGGCCTACTGGCTGTGCGAGCGCTGGAACGCGCGGCTGTGGATGACGATGACGGATTACATGGTGGCGTCGCTGTGGTCGTCGCGCCGCACCGATGCCGGCGCGGGGCCGGGCGGGCAGTCGGCGGTCGAGCATTTTGCGCGCCACGGCCTGACGGATCCGGATGCTCAGGAACAGATCCGCCAGCGCGCCAACTACTACCCCAACCTGGTTCCGGCCGTGCCGTCGCGCTACACGCGCATCATGGACGGCGATCAGGTCCGCATCGGCGGGCGCGACTGGCGCGTCATCGTGGGCTACGGTCATGCGCCGGAACACGCGTCGCTGTTCTCGCCTGACCTGGGCGTGCTGATTTCCGGCGACATGGTGCTGCCGCGCATTTCCACCAACATCAGCGTGTTCGATTACGAGCCCGACGCCAATTCCCTGCCCTTGTATCTGCGGTCGCTCGATGGGTACGACGGCTTGCCGGATGACACGCTGGTGCTGCCTTCGCACGGGCGCCCGTTCAAGGGTCTGCACGAACGCATCAAGCAGCAGCACGAGCATCATCGGGATCGTTTGGCCGAGGTGCTGGAAGCCTGTGCCGTTCAGCCGCAATCTACGTCGGATATCGTGCCGGTGCTGTTCAAGCGCAAGCTGGATCTGCACCAGTTGACGTTCGCGATGGGCGAGGCGCTGGCGCATCTGCATGCGCTGTACTTCGAAGGCAAGCTGACGCGGGCGCAGGATGCCGATGGCATCGTGCGGTTCAAGGCGCGCAGCGTCTAGCGCGACGCCGTCGCCAGCCTGACCGCCAGCCCCACGAATACCAAAGCGGCAATGCGGTTCAGCCAGCGCTTGGCCGTCACCGAGCGCTGCAGCAGTTCACCAAACGCGCCCGAGAAGAACGCGATCGCGCCGAACACCAGCAGTGTCGATACGATGAACACGGCGCCCAGTTGCATGGTCTGCACGCCCACCGATCCCAGTCGCGGCGACGTGAATTGCGGCAGGAATGCAAAGAAGAACAGCAGCACCTTGGGATTGGTGAGGTTCATGACGATGCCGCGGCGGTACAGCGCGCCGGGGCGCATGGGTTCCGGACGTTTGCCGTCTTCGGATTCGACGGGGGCGCGCAGGATCTGCCAGGCCAGGTACGCCAGATAGGCCGCGCCCGCCAGCTTGAGCACCGTGAACGCGACGGGCGACGCGGCGAACACGGCGGCCAGCCCGACCGCAACCGCCGCCGTGTGCCCCAGCAAGCCGGTGCACAACCCCAGCACCACGAACATGCCTGCCTTGCGTCCCCAGATGGCGGACTGCATCAGCACAAAGAGATTGTCCGGCCCCGGCGTCAGCGCCAGCAGCACGGCAATGCCAAAGAATGCGATGAGGGTGTCGAGGGGCAGCATGGAGTCTCTTTGGTAACGGACCAGCGGATGCAACGGGCGGGACGGTGGCGGACGGCAAGTGGCATGATAAGGGCAAAGCCGACCCCGACAGGAGACAGACCGATCATGACCGTTGCCGCTCAGAACGCCAATAACGCCAACGACGCCCTGCCCGATGCCGCGCTCGAGGACTGGCTCCTTGCCCGCCACAGCTGCCGCGCCTTTCTGCCGAAGCCCGTGCCTCGTGCGACCGTCGAACGCATTCTGACCCTGGCGCAGCGCACGGCGTCCTGGTGCAACTGCCAGCCGTGGCAGGTGGCGATCACCGAGGGCGACGGGACCCGGCGGCTGCGCGATGCGCTTGAACGCCGCGCGCAGGTCGAAGGCTTCAAGCCCGACTTCCCGTTCCCGCGTGAATACCGCGACGAATACCTGGCCCGCCGCCGCGAATCGGGTTTCCAGCTGTACGGCGCCGTCGGCGTGCCGCGCGGCGACCGTGAAGCCTACCGGCGCCAGGAGATGCGCAACTTTGCCATCTTTGACGCGCCGCATGTCGCCATCATCACGACAGACGAGGCGCTGGGCGAGTACGGCGCGATGGACTGCGGCGGGTATGTCGCCAATTTTCTGCTGGCGGCGCAGGCCAATGGCGTGGCGACCGTGGCGCAGGCATCGCTGGCGATGTATCCCGAGGTTTTGCGTGAAGTGCTGGGCATTGCACCCGGCCGGCGCGTAGTCTGCGGCATCTCGTTCGGCTTCGAGGACACGGCGCATCCGGCCAACAGCTATCGCACCCGGCGCGCGGATTTGTCCGAGACGGTTCAATGGATCGGCTGAAATTCCCGCCGCGTCCTGATATGGTTTGGTTTTCCCGGTTTTGACGCACCTCTACAAGATGCCTACCAAACACATCGATACGGTTCTCCAGCACGCGGGCACCGCCCCGTTCAACCCCGAGACCGGCACGGCGCCGGTGCCGTTGCCGCCCATGCGGGCCAGTACGGTGCGCTTTGCCAACATCGCCGCGCTGGAAAACGCGCAGCGCAGCAAGGCGGCTGGCGGCCGCGCGTCCACGTACGGGCGCATGGGCATGGACACCCATGCCGCGCTGGAAGAGGTCTTCACGCAGCTGGAAGGCGGCACGCATTGCTACCTGGCGTCCTCGGGCCTGTCGGCCATGACGATGGTGATGATGGCGCTGTGCTCCGCGGGCGATCACGCGCTGATCTCCGACAGCGTGTATGGCCCGATGCGCGAGCTGGACGATGCGGTGCTCAAGCGCATGAACATCGAAATCACGTACTTCGCCGCCGGCGAAGACGTCGACGCGCTGGTGCGGCCCAACACCACGCTGCTTTACGTGGAATCGCCCGGCTCGCTGCTGTTCGAGATGCTGGACATGGGCGCCATGGCCGCCATTGCGCAGCGCCACGGGCTGGTGCTGGCCACCGACAACACCTGGGGTTCCGGTTATATCTACCGGCCGCTGACGCTGGGCGCGCAGGTCTCGGTCATTGCCGGCACCAAGTACGTGGGCGGACACTCGGACCTGATGCTGGGCGCGGTGGTCACCAACGACGAGAGCATTGCCCGCAAGCTGAACCGCACGCAGTATGCGATGGGCTATTCGATCAGCGCGGACGACGCCTGGCTGGCGCTGCGCGGCGTGCGCACCATGCCCATCCGCATGGCGCAGCACGCGCGCCACGCGATGCAGGTGTGCGAGTTCCTGGATTCCCGTCCCGAGACCGTGCGCCTTTTCCATCCGGCTTGGCCCAAGGATCCCGGCCATGAATTGTGGCAGCGCGATTGCACGGGGTCGAACGGCATGCTGTCGGCCGAACTGGCCCTGTCCCCGGCCGCCGCGCGCCGCTTTGTCGATGCGCTGACGCTCTTTGGCATCGGCTTCTCGTGGGGCGGCTATGAAAGCCTGGTGCAGCTCGTGTCGCCCAAGGATCTGTCCAAGCACGGCTATTGGGGCGAAGGCGAGAACCCGGTCGTGCGCCTGCACATCGGGCTGGAGTCGCCCGAGGACATCATTGCGGACCTGACGCAGGCTTTTGAACAGGCTGCGGCCGTCAAGGAGTGATCGCGTAGTAAGCGCGCAATAAGCGCACAACTACGCCCGCAAGACCCACACGCGGCGGCTGCAAGGCCGCCGCGTTGCATTTGACGGCGCGATCACGCCGCCGTTTCGCGTATCCACGCACCGATGCGCGCGGCGATATCGTCGCTGTTGTCGTCCATCATCGGCATGTGCGAATTGCCCGCCATGCCCATATCCGCCAGCCGCCACGTCTGCACCCGCCCGCCATGCCGCGCCAGGTCTTCGGCATAGGCGGCGCCTGTTGCCGTGAGCTTTTCCCACAGCGGCGTGGCATCCAGATAATCGCCATAGACGAACAGAAACGGCTTGTCTGCCACGCTTTCCGCGACAACCTCGTTGGAAAACCCGGACGGCTCGATGCCGATCACCCCGCGCACCAGATCCGGCCGCGCGTGCAGCGCCCGGTAGGCCACTTCGCCGCCGTGGCTGTGGGCAAGCACGATGCAAGGCCCGACCCGATCCAGCACGGCGCAAAAGCCCTGCAACGCGGCATCGTTGTTGCCCAGCCAGCGCGGCACGGCGTGGCGGATGAAGTCGTCGAAATGCCCAACCGGAAAACGCTGTCCCGCAAACGCCTGCCGCGCCTCGTAATCCTCGGCGCGCCCGAAGCGGAACAGCGACCAGCTTTCCTCGGCGTTGCGGATGATGGGCGGCTCGGGCCAAACCTGCGTGAACGGCGCCCAACCGGCGCGCCCGCGCTCCACGTTGTCCACCACATACACCGCATGGCCCTGGCGCAGGAAATGCTGCATCCAGCCGGGCCGGCCGTCGGGCGTCTGCTCCCACATCGCGCCGGTCATCCCGCCGCCGTGCAGCAGCACGATGGGCAGCGGATGCGCCAGGCGCGCGGGGATGAAGAACTGCACGTAGGCCTGCTCGAAGTGATAGAGGCCGTTGGGATCGTAGGCCAGCGACGCCGTCTGCGTGAAGGCGATATCACGCTTGGGCTGACCTTCGATCCGCACGGGCCGCCCGCCCGCATAAAAGCTGCCGAAGTCCGCCAGCGCCAATTCCTGCGTCATGGCTTGACCAGCGGGCATTGGCTGTCGGACAGGGGCCACGCCAGCGAGTCACCGGGAATGGTGCTGACGATGTTGTAGTAATCCCAGGGCGCCTTGGACTGTTCAGGCGTCTTCACCTGCGCCAGCATCATGTCGCGCACCACCAGGCCGTCGGCGCGGATGTGCGCGTTCAGGCTGAAGGGATCGTCAATCGGCATGGACTTCATCTTGGCCATCACCGCGTCCGAATCGACCGAGCCGGCCGCCTTAACCGCCTGCAAGTAATGGCGCACCGAGCTGTAGACGCCGGCCTGCAGGAAGGTGGGCGGACGGCCCACGCGCGCCTCGAACTTTTTGGTGAAGGCGCGGGTGCCGTCGTTCATGTCCCAATACGACGGCACGGTCAGGTAGGTCTTTTGCGCGGCGGCCAGCCCCAGGCTGTGCACGTCGGTCAACAGCAGCAGCATCGCCGCCAATTGCTGCGTGCCGCCGATGCCGAATTCCGCCGCCTGCTTGATGGCCGAGATGGTGTCGCCGCCCGCGTTGGCGATCGCAATGATCTGCGCTTTGGAGCCCTGCGCCTGCAGCAGGAAGGACGCGAAGTCCGACGCATTGAGCGGATGAAAGACCGTGCCGGCGATCTCGCCGCCGTTGGCCTTGACGACCGTTTCCGTGTCCGCGGCAAGCTGCTTGCCGAACGCGTAATCGGACGCCAGGATGAACCAGCGCTTGCCGCCTTCTTTCACGACGGCGGTGGCGGTGCCGCGCGACAGCGCATAGGTGGTGTAGGTCCACTGCACGCCGTAGGGCGAGCATTGCGCCTGCGTCAGCGCGGTGGTGCCGGGGCTGGAGAACAGCACCAGCTTTTTCTTCTCGCGCGCGATGCCTTGCACGGCCAGCGCGACGGACGAGTTGGGCACGTCCACCACGACGTCCACGCCTTCCGTGTCGTACCACTTGCGGACCATGCTGCTGCCGATGTCGGGGCGATGCTGGTGATCGCCGGAAACCAGCGTGATCGGCTTGCCGAGCACCGTGCCGCCCATTTCCTCGATGGCCAGCCGGGCGGCTTCCACCGACCCCTTGCCCGTGGCGTCGGCGGTGACGCCCGCCATGTCTGTCAACACGCCGATCTTGACGCCGTCGGCGGCGTTGGCGTGGGCCAGGCCCGTTGCGAGCGACAGGCACAGGCCCAGCGCCGCGCTGCTGCGCGAGAAGTGCTTCTTCATTTGTCTTCCACCCTCTTGATGCCGTGCGTGCGGCGATTTTTATGGCGAAAGTGTAGCCCGGCCCCCTGGCGGCGGGGCTGGATTAAGGCTGAAAACGAAGGCTGAAAAAAAACGCCCCGGCCTGGAAGGCTCGGGGCGTTTGTGATGCGGGTATTGCGCAGATTACTTCGCGCGCGCCATCGGAATCAGCGCGTTGACTTCCTTCAGCGCGCCTTCGTAGCTGTTGCCCGCCATCACCGGCGAGGTCATGAACTTGCCGCCCACGGCAAACGACGGGGTGCCTTCGATGCGGTAGGCCTCGGCCAGCTGGTTGGCGCGCTGCACCTGGGTCTGCACGCTGAACGAATCGAACACCGAGTCGAACTTGGCGCGGTCCACACCTTGGGTGGCAATCCATTCACCCATGGCCTTCTTGTCGAACAGGCGCTTGTGCTCGCCGTGGATGGCCGTGAAGACCTTGGGGTGCAGGTCGGGACGGTCCAGGGCCAGCAGCGTGTAGTACAGCTGCTGCAGCGGCTTCATGCCGGCGTTGAAGGCGATGGGAACCTGCTTGAGCACGACGTCGGACGGCGCGGTCTTGGCCCAGTCTTCGACCATGGGTTCCATGGCGGCGCAGTGCGGGCAGGTGTAGGCAAAGAATTCCAGGACCTCGACCTTGCCCGGGGTGTCCGACGGCAGCGGCGGGTTGATC
>CBHWAL010000119.1:0-10241 GCA_966111495.1 uncultured Achromobacter sp.
GGGGGCACTGCCGCCGCGGCCCTCTGCCACCAGGATGTCGCCATTGGGCAGCACGAGCGTCTGCCGGGGAATCTTCAGATCCGTGGCGATGGCCGAAATCTTGTAGCCCTCGGGAACGGTGGGCAGCTTGTCGCCCCAGGGGGAAGGCTTGGCGATGACCATATCGGGCAGCAGGCCCCGTTCGGGCTTGGGCAGATCGGGGGAAGGTCCGTATTGGCCTCCGGCCTGTGCGCTGCACACCCCAGCCATCACCAGCAGCGGCAGCCCGGCAATCAGTCGTAGATGCTTCATAGCGGCCCCCGGATGTGCGGCGTGCGGAAACCCAGCCAGAGCGCCAGGAGCGACAGCACAGCACCCACGGCAGACAAGATCAGCGCCGTGGGCATGCTTGCCCAGGCATCGCGGGCATGCAGAAGCGCGTTGAACAGGCCCACCAGCCAGGCCGCCAGCAGCACCACCGCATAGGGCACGATGCCGCGCGCGCGCTGCGTGGCCCGGAACAGATCCACGATGGCAAACAGCAGCGCAATCGCGCCGAACAGCAGGCCCCCGACCAACAGCCAGGAGGCGAAATTGTTCCATTGGATGTGAAAAGTCTGCGCATAGGCAGCATCCGCGAGTGCCGCGCCGAGAAACAAAGGGAACATCCCGGCCAGGAACACCGCAGGCATGGGACGCACGGTAAGGGCGTACCGATTTTCGATGAGTGGGGTCACTGGATCGCCTCGTGAGTTGCGGGCCGGAGCAGAGGCCCGTGCGGGTCGGCGCAGCAAGTGGTGTTCCTGCGCCATTTACAAGGCGATCCGCAGTTCAGCGCTTGGCGATCTGCGCCGGCGCATCCGGACGCCAGCCGCCCCCTAGCGCCTTGTAGGCAGCCACTGCTGCGCGCGCCGCTTCAACTTGGGCCTGCGCCCGGGCGTCCGATGCCTGCAACAGCGACGAATCCGCATACAGCACGTCAAGCAGACTGGCAGCGCCGCGCTTGTAGGCTGCAAACGAAGACACGCGCGCATGCGTCAGCGCGTCTTCGCCTCGGGTCAGCACCACCGACTGTTCGCCGCGGCGAACCAGTGCGGAAAACGCGTTCTCGACATCTTCCGTGGCCTGCAGGACCGCCAGGCGATACGCCGCCAGCGCCTCGGCCTCCTGGCCCTTTGCCACGTCAATCTGCGCGTTGATGCGGCCAAAGTCGAAAAGCCGCCAGCGCAGACCGAGCACGCCCGCGGACTGGCTTGCGCCGGCAGAGAACAGATTGCCACTGGATACGTTCGTAGCGCTGCCCAGCAAGCCGCTCAACGAGAACTTCGGATAGAACTCGGAGACGGCCTCGCCAATCCGGGCGTTGGCGGCCGCCAGCCGGCGTTCGGCCGCGATCAGGTCGGGCCGGCGCTGGAGCAGATCCGCGGGAGAGCCCATGTTCTCGATTCGGGGTACGGCGGGTATCGGCGCGTGCGTCGCCAATTCAGCGCGATGCGTGCCGGGCACCGTCCCCAGCACGACGTCCAAGGCATTCATGGCCGCATCGAGTCCACTCTCCAGGACCGGAATGGTTGCCTCTACTTGCGACAGCGCGCCATCCGCCTGACGCACCTGGTACTCCGCCGCCAGCCCGCGTTCATGCAGCAGCGCTACCTTGGCGACAAGGTCCTGCTGCGTCCTGACCTGCCGCTGGGCGATGTCCAGGCGCGCTTGGAGGCCACGGATCGCAATGTAGGTATCCGCGGTTTGCGCGGCTACCGCGAGCTGCGTTGCCGTCGCCGCCGCATCCGAGGCCTGAAGTCCGGCAATTGCCGCCTCGCGGCCACGCCGCAGGCCCCCAAACAGGTCAATTTCCCAGCTGGCCTCAAGATTCGCTTCGTATTGATTGCCCCAGCGGTCGTAGCCGGGCGTGTTGCTCGTGACTTGCCCCAGCGGCGTCTCGAGCGATTGATGCGACCGCGCAGCCAGGCCGCGCACCGAGGCCGATGGAAGCAAGGCCGCGTTGGCCGCGCCCAACCCCGCACGCGCCTGCGCCACGCGCGCCGCCGCCTGCGCCAGATCCAGATTCTGCGCGATCGCCATCGACACGTAGCGCGCCAGCATGGGATCGTCGAACTGGCGCCACCACGTATCCAGGCCTTGCGCGGCCCCCGATCCGGCGTGCTGGGCTGGGGACTGCGTGTAGCGGTCGGGAAGCGGCGTCTCGGGCCGGCGGTAATCAGGACCTGCCGCACACCCGGCCAACGAGGTGGCAGCGAGCAGGACAAGAAAATGACGGGCACGCATGGGAATCCTTCAGGCGGTAAATTTTCTGTGACTATAATACGTTTCGGTCACTTGTTGTCAACAAAAATGCCGCGGGTTAAGCTGCACGCATGACGAAAGCATCATCCCCCGCCCTTCAGCCGCGAGGCCCGTCCGATCACGACGTCCGCGATCAGATCGTCGAAGCCGCCACCGAATACTTCGGCCTGTACGGTTTCGACAAGACCACGGTGTCGGACCTGGCCAAGGCCATCGGATTCTCCAAGGCCTATATCTACAAGTTCTTCGACTCCAAACCGGCCATCGGCGAGGTCATCTGCGCCAACCGCCTGAACACGATCATGGTCGCGGTGGAAGCGGCCGTCGCCGACGCACGCTCCGCGCCGGACCGGCTGCGGCGCATGTTCAAGGCGCTGGTGGAAGCTGGCAGCCAGCTTTTCTTCCACGACAGCAAGCTTTATGACATTGCGCGAACCTCGGCCAGCGAGTCGTGGCCTTCCGCGCAGGCCTATGAGGCGCACATTAAGGGCCTCATCCTGCAGGTGGTCCGTGAAGGCCGGGAAGCCGGCGACTTCGAACGCAAGACGCCCCTGGATGAAACGGCCGACGCCATCTACCTTGTCATGCGGCCGTATATCAATCCCCTGCTCCTGCAGCACAACCTGGGGAATGGCGCGGAAGCCACGGTGCAACTGTCGAACCTGATACTGCGCAGCCTGGCGCCGTAAATATTTTTCAGTGACCATTGACCTTATTGGTCACTTGTATAGAATGGGGACCTTCTTTATGAGGATGGTTTCCCATGCTTCGGCGCCAGCTTGCCCCGTTTGCTTTTTGCCTGTTGCCTTTCGCCCTCTCGGCATGCGGCGATAGCCCTCCATCGGATCCCCGCCTCGATCTCCCGCTCGTCCGTGTCGACGTGGCGCAAAACGCATCCGCGTCGGCGCGGTCCTTTACGGGTGTCGTGGCGGCGCGCGTTCAAAGCGATCTGGGATTCCGCGTGTCGGGCAAGGTCTTGGAACGCTTGGTCGATACGGGTCAAACCGTGACCCGCGGCCAGCCGCTCATGCGGCTGGACCCGGAGGACCTGGGCCTGCAAGCCCGTGCGCAGCAAGAGGCGGTTGCCGCGGCGCGTGCTCGCGCCAAGCAGGCTACCGACGACGACGCCCGCTATCGCGGCCTCGTGGCGGAAGGCGCGGTGTCAGCGTCTGCCTATGCGCAGATCAAGGCCGCGGCCGATACGGCGCGTGCGGAACTGATGGCGGCCGAAGCGCGGGCCAATGTCGCGAAGAACGCGTCGAGCTATGCGGTGCTGGTGGCGGACGCGGACGGCGTTCTCGTGGAAACGCTGGCCGAACCCGGACAGGTCGTTGCCGCCGGGCAGGCCGTCGTGCGGCTGGCGCGCGCCGGCCAGCGCGAAGCCATCGTGCACCTGCCCGAGACATTAAGACCGTCAGTGGGTTCCGCAGCGCGGGCGACGTTGTACGGCGACGGTTATTCCCCCGCGCCCGCCACGCTGCGGCAACTGTCCCATGCGGCGGATCGCGTCACGCGAACGTTCGAAGCCAGATACGTGCTGGAGGGCGCGCTGGCCCGTGCGCCGTTGGGGGCCACCGTCACGATCGACATTGCGCAGTCGCCGGACGGCACGCCCATGCTGCAGGTGCCGATCGGCGCGGTGTTCGACACCGGCGCCGGTCCGGGCGTCTGGGTGGTGGTGGACGGCACGCCGGCGCAGGTGGCGCGGCGGCCCGTCCAGGTGCATGGCCTGAGCGACGAGGTGGCGCGTGTCGCCGGCGACCTCAAGGCCGGCGAACGTGTCGTATCCCTGGGCGCGCATCTGCTGCATGAAGGCGAGCAGGTCCGGCTCGGCGAACAGAATGCGGCCGCCATCGTGGGAGCGCGTTGATGAGCGAAGGCCGCTTCAATCTGTCCGCGCTCGCCGTGCGCGAGCGCGCAATCACGCTGTTCCTGATTCTTCTCGTCTCGGTCGCCGGGATCCTTGCGTTTTTCCAACTGGGCCGTGCTGAGGATCCGCCCTTCACCATCAAGCAAATGACCGTCGTCACGGCATGGCCCGGCGCGACCGCGCAGGAAATGCAGGATCAGGTTGCCGAACCGCTGGAAAAACGGCTGCATGAACTGCGGTGGTATGACCGAACCGAAACTTTCACGCGGCCGGGCCTGGCATTCACCATGGTGTCCCTGCTGGACAGCACGCCGCCCAAAGAGGTGCAGCAAGCGTTCTATCAGGCGCGCAAAAAGCTCGCCGACGAAACCAGGCGCCTGCCTTCCGGCGTCATCGGGCCGATGGTTAATGACGAGTACGCGGACGTCACGTTTGCCCTGTATGCGCTCAAGGCGAAGGGCGAGCCTCAGCGCCTGCTGGCGCGCGATGCCGAGGCCCTGCGCCAGCAACTGCTGCATGTGCCCGGCGTCAAGAAGGTGAACATCATCGGCGAGCAGCCCGAGCGCATCTTCGTGTCGTTCTCCCATGACCGGCTGGCCACGCTCGGCGTCGATCCGCAAGCCATTTTTGCGGCGCTCAACGCGCAGAACGTTCTTACGCCCGCGGGGTCGATCGAAACCAAGGGGCCCCAGGTGTTTCTGCGCGTGGACGGCGCGTTCGACAGCCTGGACAAGATCCGCCAGACGCCCGTCATTGGACAGGGACGCACGCTGAAGCTGGCGGACGTGGCGACAGTAGAACGCGGCTACGAAGACCCAGCCACTTTTTTGGTGCGCAACAACGGCGAGCCTGCGCTGCTCTTGGGCGTGGTCATGCGCGACGAATGGAATGGGCTGAAGCTGGGCAGCGCGCTCGAGACGGAGGTCGGCAAGATCAACGCCGCATTACCGTGAGCCTGGCCAAGGTCACGGACCAAGCGGTCAACATCAGTGCGGCCGTCGACGAATTCATGGTCAAGTTCTTCGTCGCACTGCTGGTCGTGATGCTGGTGTGCTTTATCAGCATGGGATGGCGCGTCGGCGTCGTGGTGGCCGCCGCCGTGCCCCTGACCCTGGCAGCGGTGTTCGTCATCATGGCGGCCTCGGGCAAGAACTTCGACCGCATCACGCTTGGCTCGTTGATCCTGGCGCTAGGCCTGCTGGTGGACGACGCCATCATCGCCATCGAAATGATGGTGGTCAAGATGGAAGAAGGCTACAGCCGGATCGCCGCATCGGCGTATGCGTGGAGCCACACGGCCGCCCCCATGCTGTCGGGCACGTTGGTCACCGCGGTCGGCTTCATGCCGAACGGTTTCGCGCTTTCGACCGCTGGGGAGTACACCAGCAACATGTTCTGGATCGTCGGCATTGCGCTGATCGCGTCATGGGTGGTGGCGGTGTTCTTCACGCCGTATCTGGGCGTGAAGATGCTGCCGGACATAAAGAAGATTGAAGGCGGACACCACGCCATCTACAACACCCGCCATTACAACCGCTTCCGGCGTCTGCTGCGCCATGTCATCGGCCGCAAATGGCTGGTCGCAGGGTCGGTGGTCGCGGTCTTTGCGCTTGCCGTGGCCGGCATGGGCCTGGTCAACAAGCAGTTCTTTCCCACTTCGGATCGGCCCGAAGTGCTCGTTGAAGTGCAGTTGCCCTACGGCACGTCCATCGAACAGACAAGCCAGGCCACAGCGTCAGTCGAAGCATGGCTCGCCCAACAGCCGGAGGCCAGGATCGTCACCGCGTACATCGGCCAAGGTGCGCCGCGCTTCTTTCTGGCCATGGCGCCCGAGCTGCCGGACCCGTCATTTGCCAAGATCGTGATCCTGACGGGGGACGACAAGGAACGCGAAGCGCTCAAGTTCAGGCTGCGCCAGGCCATCGCCGACGGCTTGGCGCCGCAGGCGCAGGTCCGCGTCACCCAGATCGTGTTCGGCCCGCCCTCGCCGTTCCCGGTCGCCTACCGCGTCATGGGGCCTGACGCCGGCAAGCTTCGCGCGATTGCCGCGCGCGTCCAGTCGATCATGCAGGCGGATCCCATGATGCGCACCGTGAACACCGATTGGGGCGCGCGTGTTCCCGCCTTGCATTTCACGCTGGACCAGGATCGGCTTCAGGCGGTGGGATTGACCTCCAGCTCGGTGGCCTTGCAGTTGCAATTCCTGTTGAGCGGCGTGCCCCTCACAAACGTTCGCGAAGACATCCGCGCGGTGGAGGTGGTCGGCCGAGCCGCCGGTGACGTGCGTCTGGATCCGGCCAAGATCTCCGGCCTGACGCTCGTGGGGGCCGACGGCCAACGCGTGCCCCTGTCGCAGGTCGGCACGATAGATGTCCGCATGGAGGATCCGATCCTGCGGCGCCGCGACCGCACGCCGGTGATTACGGTGCGCGGCGACATCGCAGAAGGGCTTCAGCCGCCTGACGTTTCCACCGCGATCTTCAAGCAGCTGCAACCGGTCATCAACGACCTGCCAGCGGGATATCGCATCGAACAGGCCGGCTCCATCGAAGAATCCGCAAAGGCCAGCGCCGCCATGCTGCCGCTCTTTCCCATCATGATCGCCGTCACCCTGCTCATCATCATCCTGCAGGTGCGATCCATCGCCGCCATGGTGATGGTGTTTGCGACCAGCCCGCTCGGCCTGATCGGTGTCGTGCCGACACTGCTTCTGTTTCAGCAGCCGTTCGGTATCAATGCGCTGGTCGGACTGATTGCCCTGTCCGGCATCCTGATGCGCAACACGCTGATCCTGATCGGCCAGATCCACCATAACGAACAGGAAGGCCTGGCGCCCTTCGACGCGGTGGTCGAGGCGACGGTTCAGCGAACGCGGCCGGTGATCCTGACGGCGCTGGCCGCGATACTGGCTTTCATCCCGTTGACGCACTCGGTGTTCTGGGGAACGCTGGCCTACACGCTGATCGGCGGCACGTTCGCCGGGACCATCATCACGCTGGTCTTCCTGCCGGCCATGTACGCCATCTGGTTCAAAATCCGTCCGGCCGCCGCGCAGGACGCCGCTGGGCTCAATATTTCCCGGGCGATGACCGGCTGATCCACACCACCTCCGGCGCGGCGGGTGCCCGCCGGGGGCTTCACGACGAGGGGTTCATATGTACAGGAATCAACAGGCTGGCTGGGCAGCTCAGCGCCAGGCCGCCCTTGCGAGGATGCTTGCAGGCGGGGGCAAGCCCGATTTCGCCCGTCCGGATCAGATCGCCGCCATGACGGGCTTGCAGATCCTGCACGCCATGATGGCCGGCGAGCTGCCCTACCCGCCGATGAACGACACCGCGAACATGACGCTGGTGGAAGCGGACTCGGGCTGGGCCGTGTTTCTCGGCGTCCCCGAGCTGCGGCATTGCAATCCGTTCGGCACCGTCCATGGCGGCTGGTTCTCGACGCTGCTGGATTCGGCATTGGGTTGTGCGATACAGAGTGCGCTTCCGGAGGGCCGCAGCTACACAACGGTCGAACTCAGCGTCAACATCGTACGCGCGGCTGCGCCGTCCACTGGCCCGCTTCGCGCCGCTGCCACGCTGATACACAGCGGCAAACAGATCGCCACGGCGCAGGCGCGGGTGGAGGACGAAAACGGCAAGCTGTATGCGCACGCCACCACCACGTGCGTTGTATTTGACC
This sequence comes from uncultured Achromobacter sp., assembly GCA_966111495.1. Classification (GTDB taxonomy): domain Bacteria; phylum Pseudomonadota; class Gammaproteobacteria; order Burkholderiales; family Burkholderiaceae_B; genus Achromobacter. The sequence goes on from CBHWAL010000119.1 coordinate 7,838, forward strand.
GGCGTGCATAGCGCATCGCTACACGCCGAACGACACCGACATCCGTTCCAACCACGCGCTGGCCACCGGCTGCCGTCGGGCAAGAAACCCCAGCGGGCCGTCCTCGGCCAGGCGCCAGTGCGCCGTCCCGAAACGCAGCGTTCCTCGAAGCGTGCAGCGCGTGCGAATCAGCCCTGCCGGCCCGTCCTGCACGGTCCACACCGCGAAGCGTAGCGGTACGGCGACGCGCAGGCCGGGGCGGAATTGCACGCTGGCCGCGGGCCGCCCTTCCGCGACAAGCGACGCCTGCGTCAGCGCGGCCGGCTCACCTGGCGCGCCCAACGCCCGCAGCGGCTCGAAATGGCCGATGCGCTTCGGGATCCCCCACAACCTGCGCCCCCCCTCGGCCGCCGCCTCGTCGTCCACCCAGATCGGGCCCACGGTGCACGCAGGTGCAAGCAATCCCGCGTGACGCACCGCCGTCGCAAAGAGCAGCTCGTTATAGGCGAGCGTGCCGCCGGGCTCATAAGCCGTCCAGACCGTCGTGCAGATGGCATGGCGTCCCAACGTGACCACGCGCGCATCACCGGGCGCCTGCTGCGGCAGATCGGCCAGCGGCACCCGCCACGCACTGAGAAGCGCATGGCCGTGCAGCTTCCAGGGCGCGTGCGGATATGGCGAAGGCGCATCGGAGTGCGCGGTGTCGGCAGCCATGCCGGGCGGAATGCCGTTCGAAGGAGGAATCATGCTGGCGAACTCCTGTGGGCGGTATCGGCCGATGTTAAGCGCCCCTGCGACCGAACGCCGCATGCGTTTCCATTCGGACGGAATGCGTAAGGTTCTGTAATAGAATCCTGCCCATGTCGATTCATCGGGACTCTGCGTTTCAGCCCCGCGGCCTGCCTTGGCGCTTGCTCGTCTGCCTGGCAATGGCCGCTTTCGTGCTGCGCGCTTTCATCCCGACCGGCTACATGGCGGGGCCGTCCACGACCTCGCTGATGCTGACGCTGTGCGAAGCCGGCGGCACGATGAACGTGACGTTCGACTTGCCGGGAGAGCAGGACGCCAAGCACGTTACTGGCGAGGCCTGCGCCTTTGGCGCCCTCGCCGCGCACGCGATCTTGCCGGACACGGGACTTGTGCCCGTGCTGTCAGCGCGCGCCGCCTACGCCGCGCCCGAGATCCCCGTCTACGGGGCCACGCCGCCGCTGCCGGCCCTGGGGCCGCCCCTCGGATCACGCGCCCCGCCTTCCCTGTCTTCCTGATCCGCCGCGCGCGCGCGTGACGCCGCGCACGGCAGCGAAGAGCGGGAGCCCCCGTAAGCCATCACCACGGCGCCATCGCATCGGCGCCGCCTGCACGGCCATCCCCTCTTCGCCCGCGCTTTGCCGACCGGCCTTTCATGCCGGCGGCAGATCATGTCGAAGACAAAGAAGAGGGGTCATCTTGACCATCGTTCGCTCGCACGCGTGCCTCGGCACGTCGCTGATCCTGGCCGCGTTCAACGCCGCCGCCCAAACCGCTCCCGCCACCCTCGCCCCCATCACCGTGGTCGGCGGCTCTGACACCGCGCTTACCTCCGAGGCCTCCACCGGCTCCAATCTGGGCCTCACGCCCATGCAGACGCCCGCCAGCGTCGACATCATTTCGCGGGAGCAGATCGAGTCCCGCGGCGACGCCAGCGTGATCGAAGCGATCACCCGCGCACCGGGATTTTCGGCCGTGCCCCACCCCGGCAACGGCAACAGCGCCCTGTCGGTGCGCGGCTTCACCGACAGCACCTCGGTCATGCGGCTGTACGACGGACTGCGCCAATATGGCGGCGTCGGCCTGACGTTTCCGTTCGACACGTGGTCGGTCGAGCGCATCGAGGTGCTGCGCGGACCCGCGTCCGTCATCTATGGCGACGGCGCGATCGGCGGCGTCGTCAACGTGATCCCCAAGCGGCCCACCCGCGGGCCGATCCAGAACGAAGTGCAGGCCACGATCGGCACGCAGGACACGGCGCGGCTGGGGCTGGGCAGCGGCGGCGCGCTCAGCGATACGTTGTCGTATCGCCTGGACGTCAGCGGCAACTACACGGACGGCTATGTCGACCGGGGCCAGTCGGGCGACGCCACGTTCTCCGGCGCGCTGCGCTGGGACGCCACGCCCGATCTGAACATGACGTTGAGCTATGCCTACGGCTACCAGCGCCCGATGCGGTATTTCGGCACGCCGATGATCAACGGCGAGCAGGACGACGCCGTGCGCAAGCAGAACTACAACGTGGCCGACAGCTTCATGCGCTTTCGCGACCAGTGGACGCAACTGGACACCGTCTGGACGCAGAACGACGCGACGACAGTGAGCGCGCGCCTATACCACGTGCAGAGCGACCGCGACTGGCGCAATGCCTAACGCTACTTGTACAACCCCGCGACCA
>CBHWAL010000120.1:0-10153 GCA_966111495.1 uncultured Achromobacter sp.
CGCGTGTGGCTTTTCAGGGCGTGCGCCTCGTGGAAGCGCGGCCCGACGCTTGGATCGTCGAAGCCGCGGGCGGCGAGAGCTGGCACGGGTTCGTGTCGGCGTGCGTGGCGCAGGGATGGGACGGCCTGGAAAACCTGGCGTTGATTCCGGGGACGGTGGGCGCCTCGCCGGTGCAGAACATCGGCGCGTACGGCGTCGAGCTGCAGGAACGCTTTCATGGCCTGACGGCGTGGGATGTGCGCAAGGCGTGTTTTGTTGAGATGCAGGCGGCCGATTGCCGGTTTTCGTACCGCGACAGCACGTTCAAGCATGACGAGCCTAGCCGCTGGATCATCGTGAGCGTGCGATTTTCCCTGCCTCGGCCCTGGCGGCCGGTACTCGAATATCCCGATCTGCAACGTCATGCGCGGCTGGCGGCAGGATCGCCCAGCGCGCGCGATGTGTTCGACGCGGTCTGCGAGATCCGGCGCGCCAAGCTGCCCGACCCCGCCGTCACGGGCAACGCAGGCAGCTTCTTTAAGAATCCGATCGTGCCGGCTGCGCAGCGCGATGCGCTGGCGGCGCGCTTTCCTGGCCTGGTGTCGTATGCACAGGCCGATGGGCGCTACAAGCTGGCCGCCGGCTGGCTGATCGACCAATGCGGCTGGAAGGGTAGGGCGCTGGGCGCGGCTGGCGTTCATGACCGCCAGGCGCTGGTGCTGATCAACCGTGGCGGCGCCACGGCCGCGGACATCATGGGCCTGGCGCGCGCGGTGCAGGACGCCGTGGCTGACCGTTATGGCGTGCGGCTGGAGCCCGAGCCCGTTGTGGTGTGACCCGGCGGGCGCGCAGGCAGAAATAGCGCAGACGGTGTCAGACACCCGGTGGAGAGAGGCGACAGCGTGCTACAGCAATTCAGCGGGTGTCAGACACCCTGCCAAACCGAGACAAGCATGAAAAAAGGACCCCGAGGGGTCCTTTGTTTTTGGCGCCGAGGATCAGAGTCCGAGCACGGACTGCATGTCGTACAGGCCGTTGGTCTTGCCTTCCAGGAAGCGCGCGGCGCGCAGCGCGCCTTCCGCGTAGGTCGCGCGGCTGGACGAGCGGTGCGTGATCTCGATGCGCTCGCCGATGCCGCAGAACGACACGGTGTGGTCGCCGACGATGTCGCCGCCGCGCAGCACCGAAAAGCCGATGGTGCCGGGTTTGCGCACGCCGGTGTCGCCGTGGCGGCTCCAGGTGGCGACGTCAGGCAGCGCGACGTCCCAGGCGGAAGCAATGGTCTCGCCCATCTTCAAAGCCGTGCCCGACGGCGCATCGACCTTGTTGCGATGGTGCGCTTCGAACACTTCGACGTCATAGCCGGCGTTCAGGATGCGGGCTGCCATGTCCAGCAGCTTGAGCGTGGCATTGACGCCCACGCTCATGTTGGGGGCGAACACGATGGCCGTCTTTTGTGCAGCGACTTCGATCGCGGCGCGGCCATTGTCATCAAAACCAGTGGTGCCGATGACGGCCTTCACGCCGTGCTTGACGCAGGCTTCCAGGTGCTTGAGCGTGCCTTCGGGGCGGGTGAAGTCGATCAGGCAATCGGCGCCGGCGAGGGCGTCAAGATTGTCCGTGATGGCCACGCCCGTCTGCTTGCCCAGCGTAGCGCCGGCATCGCGGCCCAGCGAGGCGGAGCCCGGAAGGTCCAGCGCGACGGCCAGTTCCAGGCCATCGGCCTTGAGAATGGCCTCGATCAACATCTGGCCCATGCGGCCGTTGGCGCCGGCAATAGCAATACGCATAAAAAATCCTTGGATTTAGAGCAGCGGCTCGGGCGCGTTGCCCGGCTGGCCCGGGTACTGGTTGAGCGGGCTGACGGGCGCATCGGCGTCGCGCTTCTGCTCGTCCTGCTCTTCCTTGACGCGGGTTTCGTCCTGGTCCAGGCGCTTGTCGGTCTTTTCGTCGGAAATGGCGTCCGGCGTGTTGATCTGATAAGGCTGCAGGTCAGGCTGCTTGTCGCCTTCCCAGCGCACGAGACGGTCGTTTTCGAACCAGACGGTGAATTTGCGCTCTTGCGAGTTGCCGTAACCGGGCTTGAAGTAGTACGGGTAGTCCCAGCGGTTGGCGTGCAGCACGCTGGTGAGCGTGGGGCTGCCGAGCGCGAAGCGGACTTGTTCGCGGGTCATGCCGGGCTGGAGCAGTGCAACCTGTTCCTGCGTGATCCAGTTACCCTGCTGGACCGGGGCTTTGTACGGGAAGCCCCATTTGTTCGAGGTGCAGCCCGCCAAGGCGACGGCCAGGGCGGCGACGGCCAAACCGGTCTTCAGAGAGCGGGAGGGAATACGTGCAAACATGGACACTACGCGCCCCTATTATTTGGAAGCAAGCAAAACCGTTATCATAAAGGTTTCATAAGGATAGTTCCGCGAGGCGGCATGAATTCGGCGAGCCGGCTTGCGGTGACCCCAGTCCTTGCCCATGCCAACGCGGACGGAGAGCGATTACACCATGAGCGACCAAAGCGAACTGAAAAACATGGGTTTGAAGGCGACTTTTCCTCGCCTGAAGATTCTTGATATTTTCCGCAAATCGGGTGAACGGCACCTGAGCGCCGAAGACGTCTACCGCGCCCTCATCGGCGAAAACGTCGAAATCGGCCTGGCTACCGTCTACCGCGTGCTGACCCAGTTCGAGCAAGCCGGCATTCTGGCTCGCAGCCAGTTCGACAGCGGCAAGGCCGTTTTCGAGCTGAATGACGGCGATCACCACGACCACCTCATCTGCACCAATTGCGGAAAGGTTGTCGAGTTCTCGGATCCCGAAATCGAAAAGCGCCAGCAGAAGATCGCCAAAGACAATTCCTTCGCGCTGGAAAGCCACGCGATGGTGCTGTACGGCGTCTGCGGTAGCTGCCTCAAGGGCCGTTAAGCCCGGCTTGGCAGGCTGAGCGGCCGGCCCGTCCGGCTGCTTGGCCGAAAACAAAAGCCCCTTCAATGTGAAGGGGCTTTTTGCGTTTTGCTGTGGCGCATCGGTGGGTCGATGCGCCACGCGGCGCAAGACTCAGGACGCGGTCTGTCCGAAGCCTTCCAGCATTTCGCGCGCGTGTTCCCGGGTGGTGGCGGTGAGGGTCATGCCACCCAGCATCCGCGCGATTTCCTCGACGCGGGCTGGGGCATCCAGCGGTTCGATGCTGGAGCGCGTGGTGCCGCGCGATTCGGCCTTGCTGACCAGGAACTGGTTGTTGGCGCAGGCGGCGACCTGGGGCAGGTGGGTGACGCACAGTACCTGATGGCGTTCGCCCAGTTCGCGCAGCAGCTTGCCGACGGATTCGGCGACTGCGCCGCCCACGCCGCTGTCCACTTCGTCGAAGATCAGTGTGGGGACGCGCGCCGCGCGGCTGGCGATGACCGACAGCGCCAGCGAGATGCGGGACAGTTCGCCGCCGGAGGCGACCTTGGCCAGCGGACGCGGGGTGGTGCCGGCGTGGCCAGCCACCAGGAATTCGACCTGTTCGCTGCCGTGCGCGGAAGGCGCGGACGGCGCAAGCGTCGGTTCGAAGCGGCCGCCCTGCATTGCGAGCGTCTGCATGGCCTGCGTGACCTGCTTGCCCAGATCCTTGGCGACCTTGCGGCGCGCGGTCGTGAGCTTGGCGGCGGCCGCGTCGTATTGCGCTTGCGCCGCGGCCGCCTGGGCGCGCAGCGCATCGATGTCGCCGGCGGCCTGCAGGGCCGCCAGCTCCGAATGCAGGGATTCCCGCAATTCGCACAACGCATCGGGTTCGACGCGGAACTTGCGGGCGGTCTCGAACACCAGCCCAAGGCGCGCTTCCACGTCCGCAAGCCGCTTCGGGTCGAGTTCAACCCGGCTGACATAGTTGTTCAGGTCGGACACGGCCTCGCTGATGGCGATGCGGGCCGATTCCAGTTCGTCATGGACGCCCTTCAGGCCCGGATCGTGCCGCAGCATCTGCTGCAGGCGCTGGTTCGCGGCGGTCAACCGCCGTCCAGCGTCTCAAGAATCTGCGAGGCCCCGTCCAGCAACGATTGCGAATGCGACAGGCGCGTGTGCTCGGATTGCAGGGCTTCCCATTCGTCCGGCCCGAGGTTGAGCTGGTCGAGCTCATTGACCCGCCATTGCAGGCTTTCGCGTTCCGTCGCGAGGCTTTCGGCGTCTTTTTCGGCGGATTCCAATTGGCGCGCCAGGGCGCGCCATTGCTTCCACGCTTGGCCGACCGCCTGGCGGAGATCGCCATGGCCACCGTGCGCGTCCAGCAGGTCGCGTTGGGCGTCGGGACGCATCAGGCTCTGGTGCGCGTGCTGCCCGTGGGTGTCGACGAGGCTGTCGCCGAGTTCGCGCAGTTGCGCCACCGTGGCCGGCGTGCCGTTGATGTAGGCGCGGCTGCGGCCTTGCGCGTCGATCACACGGCGCAGCGAGAGCTCGTCGTCGGCGTCGATTTCGCGTTCAGCCAGCCACGCATGCAGGGCCTTCGGGGTGTCGAATACGGCGGTGATGTCGGCGCGGGCCGCGCCTTCGCGCAACATGCTGGCGTCGCCGCGCTCGCCAAGGGTGAGCGCCAGCGCATCGACCAGGATGGATTTGCCGGCGCCGGTTTCGCCGGAGAAGACGGTGAAGCCGGGACCGAAATGGATCTCGGTCTGTTCGACGATGACGAAGTCGCGGATGTGCAGGGTGCGCAGCATGTCGGGGCGCTAATTACTCTACGTTGTCGGAGGCTTCGGGCATCAGGTTCCAGTGCAGCTTGCGGCGCAGGGTGGAGAAGAAGCTATAGCCCTCGGGATGCACGAATCGGATGGTATAGGGCGCGCGCTGCACGACGATGCGGTCGCCTGGTTGCAGGTCGGACCAGGTTTGCATGTCGAAGTGCACGCTGGCGCCGACTTCGACGCGGCCCATGGCCGTGAGCGTCATGTTGAGCACGCCGGTGTCCGGGATGACGATGGGCCGGTTTGAGAGCGTTTGCGGCGCCACCGGCACCAGCACCATGGCGTTCATGCCCGGATGCAGGATGGGACCGTTGGCCGACAGCGCGTAGGCGGTGGACCCGGTGGGCGTGGCGATGATCAGGCCGTCGGCGCGCTGGGTGTACATGAACGCGCCGTCCAGTTCGACCCGGACCTCGATCATGCCGCCGCGGCCCGCGCGGTTCAGGACCACGTCGTTCAGCGCCGATGCAGAGTACATTTTCTGGTCGCCGCGCCACACGCTGCCTTCGAGCAGCATGCGGTCTTCGATCTGGAAGCTGCCCTCGAGTACCCGCGCCAGCGCGGCGTGCGCGTCCTGCAGGGCGATGTCGGTGATGAAACCCAGGCGCCCGTGGTTGATGCCGACCAGCGGCATGCCGTAGGGCGCGAGATGGCGGCTGGCGCCCAGCACGGTGCCGTCGCCGCCCATGACCACGGCCAGCGAGGCGGTCTTGCCGATTTCCTCGAGCGTGGCGATGGGGTATTCGGTCAGCCCGGTATTGCGCGCCGTATCCGCGTCGATCAGCACATGCCGGCCCGCTTGCGTCAGCGCGTGCGCAAGTGCTCTCAGCGGTGTGTCCAGGCCGGTGTCCTGGTATCTGCCGATCAGGGCGACGGTGGGAAAGTGCATGGCTGCGTACAAATGAAAAGGGGCAAAACCGCAAAGCTGAATGGGCCCAGGATGGGCCAATTAGCCGATTATATGGGGCCGTATATCGGGTTGCGGGACAAAAATCGCCCCAACCGAAAAAGATTCCCTAAAATAGCCGCTATGGATGACCGCGCACGCGCATTACTGAAAGCGTTGATAGAACGCTACATCGCCGATGGGCAGCCAGTCGGCTCGCGGACGCTATCTAAAGTCTTTGACTTGTCCCCGGCCACCATCCGCAACGTCATGGCGGACCTGGAAGAGCTGGGGCTGATCCATAGCCCGCATACTTCCGCTGGCCGTGTACCCACGCCGCGCGGTTACCGCATGTTCGTCGATTCGCTGCTGGCGGTGCAGTCGTACCAGCTTCAGCCGCACAACATGGGCGAAATGCTCTCTGCCGCCGAACCCACCCGCGCCGTCAACGCGGCGGCCGCATTGCTGTCGAACCTGACGCAGTTCGCAGGCGTGGTGCTCACGCCCAAGCGGGCGCAGGTGTTCCGCCAGATCGAATTCATCCGCCTGTCCGACAAGCGCGTCCTGCTGATCATCGTCACGCCCGATGGCGACGTCCAGAACCGCATTCTGTTCGTCCAGCGGGATTACGCCGAATCCGAACTCCTGGAAGCCGGCAATTTCTTCAACATGCACTTCGCCGGCAAGTCCTTCAATGCCGTGCGACAGACGCTGTCGACCCAAATCCGTCGTAGCGCCCGTTCCAAACCCTGTCGACCGAGCTGGCCCAGTTGCGCGAAGATATTTCGCGCCTCATGCAGGCTGCCGTCGAGGCCAGTGCCGAAGCCGCCGAGGACGGCGACGCCGTGGTCATTTCCGGCGAGCGCAAGCTGCTGGACGTGACCGACATCGCGTCCGACATGGACCGGCTGCGCAAGATGTTTTCGTTGTTCGAGAAAAAGACCGACCTGCTCCAGCTGCTGGATGTCTCCAGCCGGGCGCAGGGCGTGCAGATCTACATCGGTGGCGATTCGCAACTGGTGCCCCTGGAAGACGTTTCCGTCATCACCGCGCCGTACGGCGTGGACGGCAAGGTGGTGGGCACCCTGGGCGTCATCGGTCCGACCCGCATGGCCTACGAGCGCGTCATACCCATCGTGGACATCACGGCGCGCCTGCTGTCCAACGCCCTCAGCCACAACCAGTAGTCCCATTCAAAGCTACATCCTCCTTGCGGAGGAAGGGGAGTTTTTGTGTTTCTTCGCCTGTTCAAGTATCTCTGGCCTGAGCGCTACCTTCCTGAACCCGAGCAAGAAGACCCCTTCAACGAAGATCCGCCGCCGCGCGTGCCCGGCAAGGTCGGCGTGCTGCTGGTGAACCTGGGCACGCCCGATACGCCGACGGCCAAGGACATCCGCAAGTATCTGGGCGAATTCCTGTCCGACCCGCGCGTCATCGAGATCCCGCGCTACCTCTGGAAGCCCATCCTGCATGGCATGGTGCTCACGCGCCGCCCCAAGCGGCTCGAACCGCGCTATGCAGGCATCTGGATGAAGGAAGGCTCGCCCCTGATGGTCTATAGCCAACGGCAGACCGACGGCGTGCGCGTCGCCCTGCAGGCAGCCGGGGTGGATGCCGCGGTCGAACTGGGCATGCGCTACGGCAATCCTTCCATCCCGCTCGCCATCTCGAACCTGCGCAAGCAAGGCTGCGAGCGCATCCTGACGGTGCCCCTGTATCCGCAGTACGCCGCCAGCACCACCGCAACGGTCGTGGACGCGGTCACCCGCTACATGGGCAAGCTGCGCGACCAGCCGGAAATGCGCTTCATCAAGCGTTTCCACGATGAACCTGCCTATCTGGACCCGCTGGCCGCGCGCATCGAACGTTACTGGAGCGAACACGGCAAGCCCCAGAAACTCGTCATGAGCTTTCATGGCCTGCCGCGCTACTCCATCGAGCTGGGCGACCCGTACTACCGTGACTGCATGGAAACGGCCCGGCTTCTGGCGCAGCGGCTTTCGCTACCCCGCGAGCAGATCGAAGTGACCTTCCAAAGCCGGTTCGGCACCGCCCGCTGGCTGGAGCCTTATACCGAGCCGACGCTGAAGGCACTAGCCGCCTCGGGTGTCACCGAGGTCGATGTGGTGTGCCCGGGATTTGTGGCAGACTGTCTCGAAACCCTGGAAGAAATCAGCCTGGAATGCCGCGACGCCTTTCTCGAGGCGGGGGGCAAGCAGTTCCGTTACATTCCTGCCATCAACGACGATCCGGCCTGGATCGCGGGGTTGTCGGGGCTGGTGGAACGATACTTGCAGGGGTGGGTTCCAGACACCACGGACTTGAAGGAGAAGACGCATGCACCATGATCCCAAGACTGGCGACACGGTCAAGAAGGGCAAAGTCAGCACTCCCGTCGACGAGGATCGCGTCGAACATGACCTGGATGAGGCCCTGGCCGACACGTTTCCAGCCAGCGACCCGGTCGCGATTCCCTCTGATCCGGATGCCGACGACAGGCGCGTGGACCGCGCCCTGAAGGAAAGCTTCCCCGCAAGCGACCCCGTGGCTCCCGCGCAGCCGAGCAAAAAGTAGGCAAACCGCCGCCCGGTGCCCGGCCGTGGCGCCGGGCCTTGGGGAATATTTCGCTTAACCGGGCTTGAATTAGGGGTATTGGCCCCCATTCATGTCTGCGAAAGCCATTCTTTTTGGAGGATTCCCCATGACGGCACCCCACGAGCCTGCTGACCAGGCGCCCGAAGTCGGCCAGAACGCCGATGCGGCATCCGCCGCCCAGGACGCCGCGCAGGCCGAGCTGAACGAGTTGCGCGCCCAATTGGACGCCGCCCAGGCTACCGTCAACGAGCAGCACGACCAGCTTCTGCGTGTGCAAGCCGAAGCCGAAAACGTGCGCCGCCGCGCCCAGGAAGAAGTGTCCAAGGCGCGCAAGTTCGGCATCGAATCGTTCGCCGAAAGCCTGGTTCCGGTCAAGGACAGCCTGGAAGCTGCCCTGGCCCAGCCCGATCAGACGGTCGAAACCCTGCGCGAAGGCGTCGAAGTCACCCTCAAGCAACTGGCCGCCGCCTTCGAGCGCAACCTGCTCAAGGAAATCGCGCCGGCAGCGGGCGACAAGTTCGATCCGCACCAGCATCAAGCCATTTCGTCCATTCCCCACGAGCAGCCCGCCAACACGGTGGTGCAACTGCTGCAGAAGGGCTATGTGATCGCTGACCGCACCCTGCGCCCCGCGCTGGTGATCGTCTCGGCCGGCCAGGGCTGAACCGCTTTCCCGCCATGACCGACCCGCGCTTCGACCCGGCCCAGGTATTCCAGGTGTTCGGCATGCGCCATGTCGACACCGCGGGATTCGACGCGGCCGTGGTGCAGGCGCCCGGGGCGGACCTGCGCTGCGTCTTCCTGTGGGGCCAGGATTGCTACAACTGCAACCTGTTCAAGCAGGCGGCGCTGCTGCACCAGGAAACGCTGGTGGGGCTAGGCCTTACGTGGTTCGAGGCCGATGTCTACGCGGACGAACCGCTGGGACGCCGGTTCTCGTTGCATGGCGTCCCCACTTTTGTGCTGTACCGGTCCGGCAAGCGCCTTGGGCGCATCACCGGCTGGCCCGGATTGCCCCAGTTCACGACGGCGATCCACCGGCTGCAGGACCCGGGCCCGGAAATTTCCAGCCCGGCGTCTTGAAAAACCCCACGGGCAGCCCCAGTTATGGGGGGACAAGCAGTTTTCCCCAAATTTTCATAGATTTAATAATCAAGGTAACCCACCATGAGCAAGATTATTGGCATTGACCTGGGAACGACCAACAGCTGCGTGGCTGTCATGGACGGCGGGCAGGTCAAGATCATCGAAAACGCGGAAGGTGCTCGCACCACCCCCTCCATCGTTGCGTACATGGATGACGGCGAGACCCTGGTCGGCGCGCCTGCCAAACGCCAGGCCGTGACCAATCCGCGCAACACGCTGTACGCCGTGAAGCGCCTGATCGGCCGCAAGTTCGAAGAAAAGGCAGTGCAGAAGGACATCAACCTGATGCCCTACGCCATCGTCAAGGCCGACAATGGCGACGCCTGGGTTGAAGTGCGCGGCAAGAAGATGGCGCCTCCCCAAGTGTCGGCCGACGTGCTGCGCAAGATGAAGAAGACCGCCGAGGACTACCTGGGCGAGGAAGTGACCGAGGCCGTCATCACCGTGCCCGCCTACTTCAACGACAGCCAGCGCCAGGCCACCAAGGACGCCGGCCGTATCGCGGGCCTGGAAGTCAAGCGCATCATCAACGAACCCACCGCCGCGGCGCTGGCGTTCGGCCTGGACAAGACCGAAAAGGGCGATCGCAAGATCGCCGTCTATGACCTGGGCGGCGGCACGTTCGACGTGTCCATCATCGAAATCGCTGATGTAGACGGCGAAAAGCAGTTCGAAGTGCTGTCGACCAACGGCGACACCTTCCTGGGCGGCGAAGACTTCGACCAGCGCATCATCGACTACATCATTGCCGAGTTCAAAAAGGACCAGGGCGTCGACCTGACCAAGGACGTGCTGGCCCTGCAGCGCCTGAAGGAAGCCGCCGAGAAGGCCAAGA
>CBHWAL010000121.1:0-10123 GCA_966111495.1 uncultured Achromobacter sp.
ACGGGCGCGACCCAGGCCGGGTCGTGCACCCGCTGCCGGAGATCCTGCTGGCGCTCAACGAACGCACGCGCAGCGGCCTGGGGCAGTTCCTGGACATCACGTTGTACGACTGCGCACTGTCGCTGCTGCACCCGCATGCGCCGAATTACTTCTACAGCGGCAAGGTGCCGCAGCGCAGCGGCAACGCGCACCCGAACATCGCGCCGTACGAAACCTTGCCCACTTCCAGCGGCCCGATCTTCCTGGCCGTGGGCAACAACCGCCAGTTCGCGATGCTGGCGCAGACGCTGGATGCGCCGGCGCTGTCGGCGGATGCGCGCTACGCCACGAACGCGGACCGCCTGCGCCATCGCCCAGCCCTGCGCGACGATCTCACCGCCCTGCTCGCCCGCCACGAGGCCGCCGCGCTTGCCGACCAGCTGCTGCGCGCCGGCGTGCCCGCCGCCGCCGTACAGACGGTTGACCAGGCGCTCGCGCATCCGCATACGCGGCACCGCGGCATGGTGCTGGAACAGGGCGACTACAAGGGCGTGGGCTCGCCCATCAAGCTGTCGCGCACGCCCGCCACGCTGCGCAAGCTGCCGCCGGACCTGGCGCCGCCAGCGGGCCAGGACTGATCCCGCGATGATGACCCGCCCGGCGCCTGCCGGGCTTTTTTTGAGGCAGCGTTTCCACTTGGCCAGCTGTCTGACACCCACAAAACCGCTGTCACAAGCTGACGGCCTCTCCCCCGGGTGTCTGACACCGTCCCAAGAAAGCCGCCGCCCCGCGAGCAACAACTTAGACATTTGGTTTCAGCAAGCCGCCCGATTGCCGCCGTAGACTTTTTTTGCACCTCGCGTCGCATCTGCACGCTTTCCCGAGCCTCATAAAAGGCGAGCCACATAAGAGGAAATAAAAGACTATGGCCACGAACGACTCACAAGACCACGGTCAGCTCAAACGCTGCTATTCATTGTTGGCGACATCCTGGGCACTGGCGTCTACGCGCTGACAGGGCAAGTGGCTGCGGAAGTCGGCGGCGCGGCCTGGCTGCCATTCCTGGTCGCCTTCGGCGTGGCCCTGCTGACCGCGCTGTCCTACCTGGAACTCGTCACCAAATACCCGCGTGCCGCGGGAGCCGCGCTCTACGTCCACAAGGCCTTCGGCGTGCATTTCCTGACGTTCATCGTCTGCTTCACCGTCATGTGTTCCGGCCTGACGTCCGCGGCCACCGCCTCGCAGGCCTTTGCCGCGAACCTCTTTGCTGCCATGGGCATCGAAGCCGACAAGCGCTGGATCACGATCGGCGCGCTGGGCTTCATGCTGCTGGTCATGCTGGTGAACCTGCGCGGCGCGGCCGAAAGCGTCCGGGCCAACGTTGTCCTCACGCTGATCGAGCTGTCCGGCCTCTTGATGGTCATCGTGCTGGGCTTTTACGCCATCTCCGGCGGCCAGGCGGACTTCTCGCGCGTCGTCGCGTTCGATACGCCCGAGGACAAGAGCGTGTTCCTGGCGGTGACCTCGGCCACGGCGCTGGCGTTTTTCGCCATGGTCGGTTTCGAGGACTCGGTCAACATGGCCGAAGAGACGCACGATCCCAGCCGCATTTTTCCGAAGGTCATGCTGACCGGCCTGGGCATCACCGCCGTCATTTACGTGCTGGTGTCGATCTGCGCCGTCGCGCTGGTGCCGGTGGGCGAGCTTGCCAAGAGCAGCACGCCGCTGGTGCTGGTGGTCAAGCGCGCCGCGCCGGACCTGCCGGTGGAATACATCATGCCGATCATCTCGATGTTTGCGGTGGCGAACTCCGCGCTGATCAACATGATGATGGCCAGCCGCCTGCTGTACGGCATGTCGCGCCAGGGCGTGCTGCCGTCCTTCCTGGCCCACGTGCACCGCAAAAACCAGACGCCGTGGACGGCCATTCTATTCACGACGGCCCTGGCGTTTGGCCTGATCATCCTGGTCGCGCTGGCCGATTCGCAAGCGATTCGCGCGCTGGGCGGCACCACCGCGTTGCTGCTGCTGGGCGTGTTCGCCTTCGTGAACGTTGCCGTGCTGGTGCTGCGGCGCGACAAGGTCGAACACCGCCATTTCTCCATCAACCGCATCGTCCCGTGGCTGGGTGCCGCGGCCTGCCTGTTCCTCGTGACGCCGCTGACCGGCCGGGACGTCATCCAGTACCAGGTCGCCGGATGGCTGCTGCTGCTGGGCGTGGTGATGTGGTTCGTGACCTGGCTGGCGCGGCGCCGCGAAGCCAAGATGGAACTGGACCCGTCGGCGCTGGAATGATGGGGGAGGCGCCGTCAGCCGCCCACCGCCAGCCCTTCGCGGCGCGGGTCCGCGCCGCCTTGCAGGCCCTTCGCATCGATGACGATGCCGTGGATGCCGCTGGGAAACTCGGTGATGCGCACCGGATGTCCCATGCGCTCCAGTTCCGGGGCCAGCGCTTCCAGCGCCGTGCCCTTCTCCAATTCGGTCTCCTTGTTGCGGCTGCCAAAGTTGGGCAGGTCGATCGCTGACTGGATATCAAGATTCCAGTCCAGCACGCCCACGAGCGTCTTGGCGACATAGTTGATGATCGCGCTGCCGCCCGGCGAGCCCACCAGCAGGTAGGGCTTGCCATCGCGTAGCACCATCATCGGCGCCATCGAACTGCGCGGCCGCTTGCCCGGTTCGATGCGGTTGGCGACGAGCCGGCCTTCGGGATCCTTGAACGACGACGAAAAGTCCGTCATTTCGTTGTTCAGCAGAAAGCCTCGCACGAAGATCTTGCTGCCGAATTCGCTTTCGATGGTCGTCGTCATGGTGAGCGCGTTGCCCTGCGCGTCGACGGCCACGAGGTGACTGGTGGACGGCAGATCCAGCGCGTTGTCCTTGCCCAGCGACAGCAGCTTGCCTTCGGGGTCGCCCGGCAGCGCGACCTTCATGCTGCGATCCGGCTGGATCAGCGCGCCGCGCGCGCGCAGATAGGCCGGGTCCAGTAAAGCGCGCACCGGCACGCGCACGAAGTCCGGGTCGGCCACGTAGAAATCGCGGTCGGCAAAGGCCAGCCGGCCAGCTTCTGAAAAATAATGCACCGCCTGCGCCGTGCCCGGCGCATAGCGGCTTAGCGGATACTGCTCCAGCTCGCCCAGCATCTGCAGCACGGCAATCGGCCCGCTGCTGGGCGGGCCCATGCCGCAGAGCTGGTAGCCGCGATACGCGCCGCACACGGGATCCCGCGGCTTGGCGCGATAGTCCGCAAGATCCGCAAGGGTCAGGTCGCCCGGCTTCTCATGCCCCTGCACCGCGGCCACGATGTCGCGCGCGATGTCGCCCTGATAGAACGCGTCGGCGCCCTGCGCCGCGACCGCGCGCAACGTGCGTGCGAATTCCGGGTTCTTCAGGATGTGGCCCACGGGCCAGGGCGCGCCATCCGGCGCATAGAAATACGCTGCCGCCGCGGCCTGCTGCGGCAGCGCCTTGTTGCCGGCCAGCAGCGAATGCAAACGCGGTGACACCGCAAAGCCCGCTTCCGCCAATTCAATGGCCGGCTGGACCAGATCGGCCCAGGGCAGCTTGCCGTGCGCCTTGTGCGCCAGTTCCAGACCGCGCAAGAGGCCAGGCACCGCCACCGACATGCCGTTGTTGACGGCCTGGGCAAACGGCAGCGGCTTGCCCTCGGCATCCAGGAAACGGTCGGGCCGCGCGGCCGCGGGCGCGGTCTCGCGGCTGTCGATGGTGCGGATCTGGCCGTCCGCCGCGGAGTACAGCACCATGAACGCGCCCCCGCCGATGCCCGACGATTGCGGCTCGACCAGGTTCAGCACCAACTGCGTCGCAATGGCGGCGTCCACCACGCTGCCGCCGCGCCGCAGCATGGCTTCGCCCGCGCGGCTGGCCAGCGGGTTGGCCGACACCATCATGAAATGCGGCGCGCGCACGAGCTGGCGCGACTGGACGCCGCTGGCAGCCTCGGGATTGATGTCCTCGGCCGCGGGCGGCGTGCGCGCCCAGCTGGCGGAAACGAACGGCAGGCCGGCGATCGCGGCGGCGAGCAGCAGGGCGGCGTGGCGGCGTAGGCGCATGGAAGGCTCCGGTGATCGCCGGACACCCGGCTGGCGTCCATGATAGTCAAAGGGCCGCGCCGCTGTCGCGGTTCAGCCGCTGCCCGATGGGCGCCATCCGGCTTAGAATCGCGGTTCCGGATCACCATAGCCCTGTTTGCGCCATGCGCCTGCGCCACATCGAGATATTCGAAGCGATCCGCCGCACCGGATCCCTGACCGAAGCCGCCGCCGCGCTGCACATTTCCCAGCCCGCCGCCAGCAAGCTGCTGGCGCATGCCGAAAGCCAGCTGGGCTTCAAGCTGTTTGACCGCGTGAAGGGCCGGCTGGTCGCCACGCGCGAGGCCGAGATCCTCACGCCCGAGATCGCGCGGCTGAGCCAGGACCTGAACAGCGTGCGCAGGCTGGCGACCAACCTGCGCGACCGGCCCCACGGTCATCTGCGCCTGGGCTGCGCGCCGGCGCTCGGCCTTGGCCTGTTGCCCGGCGTCGTGCGCGACAGCCGCAATGCGCAGCCCGGCATCACCTTCGATATCCACACGCACCACAGCGCCGAGCTGGTGCAAGGGCTGCTGACGCGCGAGCTGGACCTGGCGATCACGTTCGACACCAACGACTATCCCGGCCTCACACGCATGGGGCTGGGGCACACGGAACTCGTGCACCTGAGCCGCAAGCCCGGGCAGGGGCAGTTGAGGCTTTCGGAGCTGTCTGACGCGGCGGACGCCACCGAATCCGGCGACACGCTCATCGTGCTGGACGCGGGCGACGCATCGGGCGCCTTGCTACAGCTGGCGCTGGACGCGCAGGGACTGGCGCCGCAGGTAGCGATCCAGGTGCAGACCCATTACGTCGCGTGCGCGCTGGTCGATGCGGGCTGCGGCGACGCCATCGTCGACGCCATCACCGCACGGGCAATGCTGCGGCCGGGCATGACCCTGCGCCGCCTGGAACCCGCGCTGCGCGTGCCGATCAGCATCATGACGCGCAACCAGGATCCGCTGTCGGCGTTGCGCCGTGACCTGATCGAGCGCCTGCGCGCTGCCTGCGCCGCGCTGCTGGAAGGGCTGGACGCGCCGGCCTGACAAGGCACGCGCGGCCCGCAAAGCACAACGCACTACGCACAACGCACAACGCACAACGGGCGCCCTGAGGCGCCCGTTGTTGCGTCGATCGGGGCAGACTTGGCCGCCCCGCGCAGCATCAGTCCAGCTTGATGTTCTGCTTCTTCACGACGTCCTGGGCCCAGTTGAACTGTTCCTGGATTTCCTTGGCGAACTCTTCCGGCGTGTTGCCCGACGGCGCCGAACCTTGCTCGTCCAGCGCCTTGATGACCTTCGGGTCCTTCAGGGCCACGACGGCGGCGTCACGCAGCTTGTTCACGACTTCCATCGGCGTGCCCTTGGGGGCCAACAGGCCATACCAGACGGGCTGGTTCAGCACGGGGTAGCCGGCGTCCTTGAAGGTCGGCACGCCCTTGACGGCGGCGATCTGCTCGGGCCACGCGATGGCCATGGCGTTCAGCTTGCCCGCCTGGATCTGCGGCATCGAGGACGGCAGGTTGTCGAACAGGATTTCGATCTGGCCGCCGACGGCATCAGCCAGCGCCGGGCCCGAACCCTTGTAGGGCACGTGCACGATGTCGGTGCCCGTGGCCATCTTGAACGATTCGCCCATCAAGTGCAGCACGCCGCAGGTGCCCGAGCTGCCGTACGAGTACTTGCCCGGGTTCTTCTTCAGCTCTTCGATGAAGCCCTTGAAGTCCTTGGCGGGGAACTTGGGGTTCACGGCCACGACGTTGGCGGTATTGGCGAAGTTGGTGACCGGCTGGAAGTCCTTGATCGGATCGTACGGCAGGTCCTTCGGACGGCAGGCGGGGTTCACGGCCATCGTGGAGACGGTGGCGATGGACAGCGTGTAGCCGTCGGCCGGCGCGCGCGCGGCTTCGGCCGCACCGATGGCGCCGCCAGCGCCGCCCTTGTTTTCAACGACCATGGGCTGGCCGAGTTCCTGGCTCATGCGCTGCGTCACGAGGCGCGCAATGATGTCCGTGGAACCGCCAGGCGCGAACGGAACGATCACGCGGATGGCCTTGCTGGGGTACTTGTCTGCGGCGTGCGCGACCGAAGCGCCCAGCGTGCCGGCAGCACCGGTAGCAAGCGCGATAGCCACTGCCAGGGAGCGGACTTTATTCATAGTTGTGTTTCCTCCAAGATTGCGAGCCCGTGTGTAGACGGACCGTTGTGTGATGTGCCCGCCTGTAGACGGACCAGCAGATAACGGTGCGGGCGCATTGCTTGTGCGCAGCGTTCACACGCCGCATTTATAGGTTGCTTGTGGCACACGCGCCCGCCAGAATGACGGAGAATAGCAGCAAATGCTTACACCCGCATAGCGCGCCGGACGCCTCCCGGCGCCAGACGAAAACCCACGCCTTTATGTCTGTAGCACTCCTGGTTCTCCCCGATTTCATGCTGGTCGCGCTGGGTTGGGCGCTACGTCACAAATTGGGTTTCTCACGCGAGTTCTTTGCCGGCACGGAACGTCTCGTCTACTTCGTGCTGTTCCCCGCGCTGCTGTTCCAATCGATCCTGCGTACGCCCATCACGGCGGGCAATGCGGCGCTGCTGCTGCAGGCCACCGCGGCGGTCGTGGCGGCCGGCGTGACAATGGCTTGGCTGGCGGGCCTGGCGCTGCGGCCCTCGTCGCTGGGCCTGGCCTCCTCCGCGCAATGCGGGTACCGCTTCAACACCTATATCGGCCTGGCGCTGGCAGCCAGCCTGGCGGGCGCGCAGGGTCAGACCGTCATGGCGCTGATCGTCGGCTTCGCCGTGCCCATGGCCAACATTGCCGCCGTTTACGGCCTGGCGCGCCACAGCGGCGGCAACCTCCTGCGCGAGCTCGCGCGCAATCCGCTGGTGACGTCCACATTGCTCGGACTGGCCTGCAATCTGGCGGGATTGCAGCTTCCCGGCCCCGTCGATACGGTGTTCGCGCGCTTGGGCGCGGCGGCGCTTGCGCTGGGCATCATCTGCGTGGGCGCCAGCCTCGCCTGGGAAGGCGGCAAGGGCTACGGCACGCTGATCGCGTGGATGCTGGCGGTCAAGCTGGTCGCGCTGCCCGCGGTCGCCCTGCTGGTGGCGCACCTGCTCAACCTGCCCCCGCTCGAAGCGCGCATGCTGCTGCTGTTCGCGGCGCTGCCCACGGCGTCGGCCGCGTACGTGCTGGCGATGCGCATGGGCGGCGACGGCCGCATGGTGGCCGTGCTGATCTCGCTCGGCACGTTGTTCTCAGCGGTCACGATCCCGATGTGGCTGCTGCTGGCCAGGCGCGGCTAGTGTTCGCGCAAAAATTTCGCGCAAAAAAAATGGCCGCCCCGGCAAGGGCGGCCATCTTCATGGCGTAAGCAACGCGGGGCGGCTTACGATTGCTTGTGCGCGTTCGTCATCGAGCCCGGCACGACCCATTCGGCAAACTGCGCCTCGGTCACAAACCCCAGGGCCAGCGCCGATTCCTTCAGCGACAGGCCTTCCTTATGCGCCTTCTTGGCGATCTGCGCGGCCTTGTCGTAGCCGATGTGCGGATTCAGCGCGGTCACCAGCATCAGCGAGCGGTCCACCAGTTCAGCGATGCGCTCGTGGTTGGGCTCGATGCCCGCGGCGCAATGCTGGTCGAAGCTGGCCATGCCATCCGTCAACAGGCGCACCGATTGCAGGAAGTTGTGGATGACCAGGGGCTTGTAGACGTTCAGCTCGAAGTTGCCGCTGGCGCCGCCGATGTTGATGGCCACGTCGTTGCCCAGGACCTGCGCGGCCAGCATCGTGATGGCCTCGCACTGCGTCGGGTTGACCTTGCCCGGCATGATCGAGCTGCCCGGCTCGTTCTCAGGGATGCTGATCTCGCCCAGGCCCGAACGCGGACCGCTCGACAGCCAGCGCACGTCGTTGGCGATCTTCATGAGGCCCGCCGCCAGCGACTTCAACGCGCCGTGCGCGAACAGCAGCGCTTCGTGGGATGCCAGCGCCTGGAACTTGTTGGGCGCCGAGACAAACGCCGTGCCGGTCGCATGGGCCAGTTCGGCAGACACCTTGGGGCTGAATTGCGGGTGGGCGTTCAAGCCCGTGCCCACTGCGGTGCCGCCGATGGCAAGCTGGTGCAGGCCCGGCAGCGTGGCGCGGATCTGCTGCTCGGCCAGATCCAGCTGCGCCACGTAGCCCGATAGTTCCTGGCCCAGCGTCAGCGGCGTGGCGTCCTGCAGGTGGGTGCGGCCGATCTTGACGATGTCGTAATACTTGGCGCTCTTGGCCGCCAGCGTGGCGCGCAGCGCCTTCAGCGACGGGAGCAGGCGGTGCTCGACTTCCACAGCGGCTGCCACGTGCATCGCGGTCGGGAACGTGTCGTTCGACGACTGCCCACGGTTGACGTGGTCGTTCGGGTGCACCTTGCGCTCTTCGCCGCGCACGCCGCCCAGCAGTTCCGAGGCGCGGTTGGCCAGCACCTCGTTCATGTTCATGTTGCTTTGCGTGCCCGACCCGGTCTGCCAGACGGACAGCGGAAACTCGTTGGGCCACTTGCCCGCGACGACCTCGTCGGCGGCGCGCATGATCGCGTCGGCAATCTTGGCGTCCAGCTCGCCCAGGTCGGCATTGACCTTGGCCGCCGCGCGCTTGAGCCGCGCCATCGCATTGACCAGCGGTTCCGGCATCTTCTCGGTGGAAATCGCGAAGAAATGCAGGGAGCGCTGGGTCTGGGCGCCCCACAGGTGGTCTTCCGGCACCTCGATGGGGCCAAACGTGTCTTTTTCGATCCGGGTCTTCATGGCGCGTACAACTCCGTGGCGGCGTCAGTCGCGGGCGGCGGGAAACCGCCAGTTGCGACATTATTGAGAATAGCAATCGTTATAGGTTAGCAGAAACCCGCATTCCTATAATTGCTCCCATCTGTGCTCCGATCCTCGTTTTTTACCACTGCTCCCGCGCCATGTCCGCCCCCCTCGCCACACTGACTCTGCACCTGCCCGACGAAGCCGCCACCGAGGCGCTGGCACGCCAGCTTGCGCCCATGGTGACCGGCGCCCAAACCGGCCTGCCAGGCGCATGTATTCACCTTCAAGGGGACCTTGGAGCAGGAAAGACGGCCTTCTCCAGGGCATTGTTGCGGGAAAGCGGCATCACAGGCCGAATCAAGAGTCCAAGCTACGCGCTGCTTGAATCCTATAAAGTTTCTAACTTATACTTCTATCACCTTGATTTTTATAGATTTAGTGATGCGCGCGAATGGTTGGACGCAGGATTCCGAGATTTACTGCGTGACGACGCAGTCGTTTTGATCGAATGGCCGGAGCGGGCCGAATGTCTTTTGCCCCCGCCCGACCTGCTGATTTGCCTGGTTTATGCAGGCGACGGACGCGACGCCACCCTGACCGCGTACACCGCCCGAGGACAAACATGGTTGAACGCGATTGTCCCCCCGCCCCTGACGGCGCCCTCCCCTCGGCAGGCGCCACCCGCCGACGCCTGATCAGCGTCGCCGCCACTCTGCTCGTCCTGCCGGTCGTGCCACGGCTGGCGCAGGCAGCAACGATCCTGGCCGTCCGGACCTGGCCGGCAGACGAATACACCCGGGTCACGCTGGAACTCGACAGCGAGCTCAAGGCTGAACAATTCACGCTCGAAAACCCCCACCGCCTGGTGGTCGATATCGAGGGACTGACCATCAGCGCGGCGTTGAACGACCTGGTCTCCAAGGTCCGGCCCGACGATCCCTACATTCAAAGCCTGCGCGTGGCGCAGAATCGCCCGAACGTCGTGCGGCTGGTGTTCGACCTGAAGCAGCCCGTGGCGCCGCAGGTGTTCACGCTCAAGCCGGTGGCCGATTACCAGTACCGCCTAGTGCTCGACCTGTATCCCAAGATCGCACAGGATCCGCTGATCGCGATCCTGAACAAGTCCAGCGGTCCCGACGTGGACGATCCGCTGGCGCGCATCCTTGAAGACATCCAGCGCAATCCGGTGACCCGCGCGGACCCGCCCGAGCCGCCGCGCACGCGCGGCCAGCAGCCGGCGCCCGCCCTGCCCACCCCGCCCAAGCCC
>CBHWAL010000122.1:0-10100 GCA_966111495.1 uncultured Achromobacter sp.
CCCTCAAGAGCACCTACGGGGTCATCGTCTACCAGGAACAGGTGATGCTGATCTCCCAGATCATCGGGGGCTATTCGCTGGGCGGCGCCGACCTGCTGCGCCGGGCCATGGGCAAGAAAAAGCCCGAGGAAATGGCCAAACACCGCGAACTGTTCGAACAGGGCGCCAAGGAACAGGGCCACGATCCCGATCTGGCGGTCAAGCTCTTCGACCTGATGGAGAAGTTCGCGGGCTACGGCTTCAACAAGTCGCACTCGGCCGCGTACGCCCTGATCTCGTACCAGACCGCCTGGCTGAAGGCCTACCACCCGACCGAGTTCCTGGCCGCCACCATGTCCTCGGACATGGACGACACTGACAAGGTCCAGATCTTCTGCCGCGATGCCCAGGACAACGGTGTCGAGGTGCTGCCGCCCGACGTCAACCATTCGGGCTACCGGTTCGAACCCGTCGCCGACAAGCACACCGAAAAAGGCAAGCCGCCGCGCACCATGCGTTACGGCCTGGGCGCCGTCAAGGGCACCGGCCAGGGCGCCGTCGAGGACATCCTGCGCGCGCGTAAGGAAGGCGGCCCGTTTCTGAACCTGTTCGACTTCTGCCGCCGCGTCAGCAAGCAGGCCGTCAACCGCCGCACCATCGAGGCGCTGATCAAGGCCGGCGCGTTCGACACCATCGAACCGAACCGCGCCGCGATGCTGGCTTCGGTGCCCACCGCCATGGAAGCGGCCGAGCAGGCCGCGCGCAGCGCCAACCAGGCCTCGCTCTTTGGCGACGACAGCGGCGACGTGGTCGCGGGCGAACTCGCCAAGGTCGCGCCCTGGGACCTGCACAAGAAACTGACCGAAGAAAAATCCGCGCTGGGCTATTACTACAGCGGCCACCTGTTCGACGCATGGCGCGACGAAGTGCGCCGCATCGTGCCGATGCAATTGGCGCGGGTGGAGCCGCAGCGGGACCTGCAATGGATGTGCGGCGTGCTGGCCAGCGTGCGCGTCATGATGACCCGACGCGGCAAGATGGTTTTTGCCGTGCTGGACGACGGCACGGCGCAGGTGGAAATCTCGGTCTTCAACGAACTCTTCGAAAAGCATCGCAACCGCCTGCGCGAAGATCAACTCGTCATCGTGCAGGGCAAGGTCAGCAACGACGACTATTCCGGCGGCATGCGCATCGTCGCCGAGCAGCTCTATGACCTGCAGCTTGCGCGCGAGGCCCGCGCCAAGTCGCTTCGCGTCAAGCTCAACGGCAGCGCCGACGCGGCCCGCCTGCGCCAGATGCTCAACCCGTTCCGCGCCGAACCCGAAAACGGCATTCCGGGCGTGCCGGTCGACATCGTCTACACCAAGAACAATTTCCTGTGCACGGTCAGGCTCGGCGAAGAATGGCGGGTGCGCATGGCCGACACGCTGCTGGCCAACCTGAACGCCTGGACCAAACCGGATGGCGTGGAGGTCACCTACTGATGACGCCCAGTCTACGTATCGTCCATTCAGAAGCCGCCACCGCCTTCGGTGGCCAGGAAGGACGGATCTTCAAGGAAATGCATGCCATGCGGGCGCGCGGGCATCATGTCGAAGCGATCTGCCAGCCGCGCGCTCAACTGACCGAGCGCCTGCGGGATGCGGGTTTCACCGTGCATGCCGTCGATATGAAGGGGACGGTGGCCTATTTGAAGGGTGTCGCCGCCGTCCGCCAGATTCTCAAGGCGGGGCGCTTTGACGTGCTCAATACCCACAGCCGGCGCGACACGGTTATCGCCGCCCTGGCCGGGCGCATGGCTGGCACGCCGCTGATCGTGCGCACTCGCCACCTGTCCAACGTGGTTGGCTCCATGTGGTCGTACACCATCCTGCCGCACCGCGTCACTGCCGTCAGCGACCATGTGCGCGAATACCTGATCAGCCGCGGCGTCCCGGCCGAGAAGATCGAGACCGTGTACTCGCCCATCGTGCTGCCCGCGCCGGTCGATCACTCCACCTTGCGTGGAGAACTTGGCTTGGCCGACGACGACATCGTCGTGGGCTGCGTGGCCGTCATGCGCGCCACCAAGGGCCACAAGGACCTGATCGACGCCATTGCGCCGCTGATGGCGGTGCGCCCGAAGCTGCACCTGGTGTTCGTCGGCGCCGGATCGCCGGTCTTCGAGCAGACCCAGGCTTACATTGCCCAGCGCGGCCTGCAAGACCGGATCCACTTGATGGGTACGCGGCGTGACGTCCCCAATCTGCTGGCGGGATTCGATCTCTTTGCCCTGGCCACTCAGCAGGAGGCATCCGGTACGGTCTATGTCGAGGCGCAGGCGAGCGGCCTGCCGGTCGTCGGCACGAATGTCGGCGGCGTTTCCGAGATGTTCCGCGACGGCGTGACGGGCTTCCTGGTCCCGCCCAAGAACTCGCTTGCCTTGACCACCGCACTGGAGCGCCTGATCGACAACCCCGCCTTGCGCCGGACCATGGGCGAGGCCGGCCGCAAGATGGTTTGGGAAGAGGGCGTGTTTTCTCCCGCGCGCCTCGCCGAAACCACGGAAGCGATCTATATGCGCTGGCTGGCGGAGCGCCGCAAATGAACGCGCCCAACGTGCCGGTGCTGATGTACCACCATGTCACACCGGCGGGCGGCATGATCGCCGCGACGCCCGAGGTCTTCGAATCGCAGCTCTCGCGCCTGGCCCGCGCCGGCTACCAGTCGCTCACCGCCGCGCAGTTCGCCGGCTATCTGGCCGGCGGCAGCGTGCCCGAACGATCGGTGCTCATCACGTTCGATGACGGATATCTCAACAATTGGGTGCATGCGCATCCCGTGCTGGCCCGTCACGGCATGCGCGCGGTGCTGTTCACCATCACCGGCTGGATCGGCGACGGCCCCGTGCGGCCGCATGCGGGGCAAGGCGGTCCGCTGCCGCCGACGCCCGATCACAACGCCTGCAAAGAACTCGTCGCCGCGGGCCGCGCGGACGAGGCGATGCTGCGCTGGAGCGAAATCGAGGCCATGCAGGCCGCCGGCACCTTCGAGTTCCATTCCCATACCAACACGCACACCCGTTGGGACAAGGTCTGTGGCGCGGATGTGGCCGCCAAGCGCGAACGCATTGCGCAGGATCTGCACGCGTCGCGCGACACCCTGATCCGCCGGCTTGGCCACGTTAGCGACCACCTGTGCTGGCCGCAGGGCTATTTCGACGCCGACTACGTGGCTGCGGCCCGGCAGGCTGGTTTCCGGCACTTGTACACTACCGACCCTTTCGGCCAGAACCTCCCTGGCGCGGATCCCGGTCACATCTATCGCTTCGCGGTGCGCAATCAGGGCGGGTCCTGGCTGAACCGCCGGATCTGGCTGTCGCGCGACCCGTTCTGGGGCCCGCGCTATCACGCCTGGAAGGCCTGGAAAAAGCGTCTTAGGAATCGCGGATGAAGTTATCAGTCATCATCATCACCAAGAACGAAGCGGCCAACATCGCCGCCTGCCTGAAGTCCGTGTCGTTCGCCGACGAGTTCATCGTCGTCGATTCGGGCAGCACCGACGGCACCGTGGAGCTGGCGCAAGCGCTGGGGGCCCGGGTTGAAGTCACCGCAGACTGGCCCGGTTTCGGTCCGCAGAAAAATCGCGCGCTGGATCTGGCGACGGGCGACTGGGTCCTGTCGATCGACGCTGACGAGCGCGTCACCCCCGAGCTGGCGCAGGAAATCCAGGAGGTGCTGCGCGCGCCCCAGGCCGACGCCTACGAGATCGCGCGCCTGTCCAATTTCTGCGGCCGCGACATCCGCCACAGCGGCTGGTGGCCCGACTACGTGCTGCGCCTCTTCAAGCGCGGCACGGCGCGCTTCACTGACGCCGCCGTCCACGAACGCGTGGTGCCGGCCAACGGCCGGCCCCTGCAGATGCGCGGCTACTTCAACCACTATCCGTACGACAACCTGGACGCGCTGATCAACAAGGTCAACCGTTACTCGTCCGACGCGGCCGCCATGATGTATGCCAAGGGCAAGCGCACGTCGGTCTTTGGGGCGCTTGGCCACGGTTTCTGGACCTTCGTGCGCATCTACCTGATCCGGCGCGGCTTTCTGGACGGCCGCCACGGGCTCGTGCTGGCCGTGACCGCGGCGGCGGGCAGCTTCTTCCGCTACTCGAAGCTGATGTTCCTGGCAGAAAACAAAAAGTGAAGATCCTCTACACGAACTTCCACGCGGGCAACGGCGGGGGCCACGTCACCTACATCATCAACCTGGCCAAGGCGCTGGCTCGCGACCACGAGATCACCGTGGCGGTGCCGGCCACCAGCCGGCTGTACCGCTACGCCAAGGCCATCCCGGGCGTCACGGTGGTGGACATGCGCTACACGACCCGCCCGTCGTCCTGGTTCAAGGACCGTGCCCGGCTGCAACGCCTGATCTCCGATGGCCGGTTCGACATCATTCACGCCAACGGCTCGGCCGACCACAAGCAGGTCATGCTGGCCACGCTGGGCATGCGGCGCCGGCCGCGCATCGTGTTCACCAAGCACAACGATCACCCGCTTTCCAGCTTCGGGCACAAGCTGCGCGTGGCGCTGGCGACCGATCACGGCATCGCCGTCAGCGACTACATCCGCGGCATGATGGAGCAGTCGCCTTACCGCAAGCGCCCCATCACCACCATCCGGCACGGCATCGACACCAATTTCTTTGCCCCGCCGCCGCCCGAAAGCCTGGACAAGCTGCGCGAACTTTTCTTCGGCCCGGACTGGCAAGGCAAGCTGCTGCTGGGCAGCGCCGGAGGCACCGATTACGACAAGGGCTGGCTGGACCTGGTGGCCGCGGCGGCCGCGCTGCCGCCAGCCGACAAGGCACGCATCTTGCTGATGGTGGCGGGCGATCCGCCCTCGGAGGCCAAGCTGGCGCGCGTGCGTGAGCTCGGCATGATCGATCAGGTGAAGTTTCCCGGGCTGCTCGATGACGTGCGCGCCGCGCTGGCGTCATGCCATGCGGGCTTCGTCCTGTCATACCGCGAGGCGCTGTCATTTGCCTGCCGCGAGATCATGGGGCTCGGCCTGCCGGCGCTGGTCAGCGATGCGGGCGGCCTGCCGGAAAACGTCACTGACGGCGTGGATGGCTGGATCGTCCCCACGCGCGACATTCCCGCCATGACCGCCAAGCTGCGATTCATGCTGGACAATCCGGACGCGGTTCGCCAGATGGGGAGCAAGGCGCGTGAGACGAGTTTGCGCGACTTCAACCTGGAACGTTTCGCCCGCGCCACGGTGGAGGTGTATCAGCGTACGCTTGGCGGACACTGAGCCATATAATGTCGATCTATGTCTATTCCAATCCTTATGTATCACCAGATTGGCGAGCCCAACCCCAAGGGCACGCCGTTTCGCGGACTGACGGTACATCCCGATAGCTTTGCCCGTCAGATGCGCTGGATGCGCCGGCTGGGTTATCGCGGACTGTCCATGCGCGACGTCATGCCTTACGTCCGCGGCGAACGCCAGGGCAAGGTCTTCGGCATCACGTTCGACGATGGCTACCGCAACGTGCATCACAACGCGATGCCGGTACTGAGCGAATTGGGATTCACCGCCACCAATTATTTCGTGGCCCGCCAGTTCGACGGCGGCAACGTCTGGGACCTGCAGAAGGGCATTCCGTTTTCGCCTCTGATGACTGTGCAGGAAATGCGGGAATGGGCGCAGGCTGGCAACGAAGTCGGTTCGCATACGCTTGACCACGTCCATCTCCCCGAGCTCGCGCCCGAAGAAGCGCGGCGCCAGATCATCGAGTCCAAGGACGAACTTGAGCAGGCGCTCGGCGCGCCCGTCACCGCGTTCTGTTATCCGTACGGCGACCACGGCCCGGAACACCAGGCCATGGCGCGCGAGGCCGGCTACGACAACGCCACGCTCACCAAGCGCGGCCTGGCGGCAGCGTCCGACGATCCCTTCGGCCTGCCGCGGGTGACCGTGGCGCGTTCCACCAACATCATCCGCTTTCTCCAGAAGTGCCTCACCCGGTATGAAGACAGCCGCCGCCGCTCGTAATCGGCGGCTTCGCATCGCGCTGTTGGTTGACCGCTTCGGCAATCGTTTTGGGGGCGCCGAGGCTTATGGCGTCGAGTTGATGCGCGTGCTCGGCAAGCGCCACGACGTTGCCGTGGTCGCGCGCGACTTCGACAGCGATCTGCCGTTCGACTACCTGCCTGTGCGGTTTCCCGGGTGGCTGCCCAGCTGGACGCGGGTGCTGTATTTCGCCTGGCGCGCCGACCGCCTCACCCGCGGCCGCTTCGACATCGTCCATTCGCACATGAACGGCTGGGCGGGCGAGATCCAGGTCATGCACGTGACGCCGGTCCGTTACAACCGCGTCACGCGGGTCAAGCCCCTGCAGCGCGTGACTGCGTGGCTCAGCCCGCGCCTTGCCACCTATCTGACGCTGGAAAAGCTGCGCGTGCGCAAGACGCCCCGGCGCCGCGTGGTGGCGGTGTCGGGCCTCATCATGGATCAGCTGCATCTCAGCTACGGCGAACAGCTTCCCGTCGACATCATCGCGCCGGGCGTCAAACTGCCCGCCCCGGACGGCGACGGCGCCCGCTCGGGCACGCGCGCGCGGCTGGGCTGGGACGCCGACACGATCGGCTGTCTGCTGGTGGCACGCAATCCGCTGCGCAAGGGCCTGCCCGCCTTGCTGGACGCGCTGGCGCTGCTGCCGCCCCGGTACAAGCTGTTGGTCGTGGGCGCCGACGGGCCCACCCGCGAGCGCGTCCGCGCCGCCGGAGACATCGCCCGCCGCGTCACCATGGTCGATCCCACGCCGGACGTCGGCCAGTATTTCAACGCGGCCGACATCTACGCCCACCCGACGCTGAACGACAGCTACGGCATGGCGCCGCTGGAAGCCATGTCGCACGGCCTGCCGGTCATCGTCAGTTCGCCCGTCTATTGCGGATTCGCGCAGTATCTGACGGGGGGGACGGACGCGCTCATCCTGCAGGACCCGCGTGATGGCGCCCAGTTGGCGCAGGCGCTGGAAAGCCTGGGTTCGGACCCCGAGCTGCGCGCGGCGCTCACGACGCGCGGCCTGGAAATCGCCCGCGACCAAAGCTGGGAGACCGTGGCATCGCGCTACGAGGCGCTCTACGAGCAGGTGCTGCTCGAGCGCAATTGAAAAACGGGGCTCGGCGAGCCCCGTTTTCAGTGGCGGGGCGCTGTCGCGCGCTCCAAGTCGGCCAGCCAGTGGACCGCGTACTCACGGTCCGGGCCGCACATCTCGTGGTCGGGCTGCAGCCCGCCGCAGAAATCCGGGCGGGAAGGGTCGCCGAAGATGGCGCATCGCATGTCCGGCAGCAGTTGGATACAGGGCACGCCAGCGGGCTTGCCCTGCGGCATGCCCGGAATGGGCCGCGTGATCGACGGCGCGATGCAGCACGCGCCGCAGCCCGAACGGCATTCCAGCACGGCGCCGGCCAGGCTCACACCCATCCGCGCAACCAGTAAACGAAGAGCCCCGCGTATTCCTTCACGATTGAGCGGCTGGCGTCGAACGTCCGTTCGTCGGGCATCCACAAGGACAGCGAGCCGTCAGCCGGCGCCACGATCTGCGGCGGCGCGGGGGCGGCAATCACTTCCACGCCCTGTTTGGAAAAGGCCGCCATCGCGCGAGGCATGTGCAACGCGGACGTGACCAGCAGCACCTTGCCGATGCCGCGCGACTTGAGCTGGTCTTCCGTCAGCATGGCGTTTTCGTAGGTGGTGCGGCTGGCGTTTTCCAGGATCAGCGCCGACTCCGGCACCCCTTGCTGGCGGATCGCATGCGCCATCCCGCGGGCTTCGCTGACATCGCCTTCCAGCGCGCCGCCCGACAGCAGCACCTTGGGCGCGCGGCCGGCCAGGTAGAGGTCGGCGGCGGCGTCCACGCGCACCACGGCCGTGTCCTTGTCATAGGGCAGGAACCAGTTGGCGCGGCCGTTCGCCGTGTTGCCGCCCAGCACCACGATCGCGTCGGCGGTGGGCATTTCGGCGGCGGGCTTGTGCGGATAGCGGTTCTCCAGCGCGCCGCCGGCCCACAACGAGGTCGCGGGCAATGACCAGGCCAATGCCCAGAGCAGGCCCGCGGCGACGAGCGTAAGGCCGATCTTGCGAAGCCGGAACAGTCCCAGCACCAGGCCAAGGACCACCAGGGTGATGCACAAGTTGAAGGGAATGATCAAATTCGTGAGATAGCTGGAAAAGGTCATTTCTAGACTGTCCTGATTACTACGTACCATCGAGCAGGCGTTCGGCCTGCTGGGTGACTTCCTCTTGCGACGGCCAGGCCTGGTCGGTGCCGACGCACACCGCGCGCGGGGACCAGGGGCCGGTGCGCTGCGGCTGCGTCACGCCGAACAGCGTGAGCTGCCGGGCCGACGCCGCCGCCGCCACGTGCGACACGCCGGAGTCGTTACAAATCACCAGCCTGGCCCGGGCGGTCAGCGCCGCGAAGGCGCCCAGTCCCAGCGGGGGCAGCAACTGCGCCGTCGGCGCATTTCGCCGGGCTTCGTCGGTTTCGGCCGGAGGGGGGCACATTACCACGGTATGGCCGAGGGCCTGCAGGGCGCGCGTCAGTGTATCGAATCCGGGCCAGACCTTGATCCGGCCCTTGTGCAGGCCGGTGGCGGTGGGCGCGATCAGGACGAAGGGCCGGCCTTCCAGCCCCGCCTGAGCCAGCGCCTCGCTGGCCGCGCGCTCATGCGCCGCCGTCAGCGGCAGGTCCAGCGTCGGCGCCGGCTGGACGGGGCCGCTGGGCAGATTCCAGCGGGTCAGGGCTTCGCGGGTGAGGTGATGCCAGGACTCGACGGCGTGCATCGGCTGGGCGGGCTTGGCGAACGGCCAGCGGAGCAGGAAGCTTCGGCCATCGTCGCGGTAGCCCGCGGACGGCACGCCGGCCAGGCGGAACACCAGCGCGCTGGACAGCGAATCGGGCAACAAGAGGCCGCGGGCGCGGCGGCCCTGCGCGCCCACTCCCCGCCGGTGCGCGCTCACCGCCGCCCGGTCCGGGCCCACCTTGCCCCGCATGGGGATGAAATCCAGCTTGTCCACGCCATCGAGCAGATCGCGGGCCCAGGGACGGGCGCAAAGAACCAGGGGCAGGCCGCTTGCGGCCAGGGCGCGCAGGCTGGGCAGGCTCATGCAGACATCGCCCACCCAATTGGGCAGGCGGACATACAGGCAACTGATATCGGACATGGGAGGGCGCACGGGCGCGGATAGGGCTAAGGGGCAGGGACGGCGCGCTGGCGCGCAGCCGGTACAATCCTGGGCACAATTGTATTAAAGCGAGTGATTCCTTTGAATTCTGCCGCACGGAATGCGCCAGCGGGCTCCCAGCCCGTCAAATCCGAACTCTGGTCCCGGATCTACAGCCGCGTGGGTTCCTATTGGAAGGGCTTGCTGGCGGCCGTCCTGCTGATGGCCGGCGCCGCCGCCACGCAGCCGGTGCTGGCGGTCATCATGAAGCCCCTGCTCGACGGCGGCTTCTCCGGCGCCAAACCGTATTACGTCTGGGCGCTGCCGCTGGCGGTCGTCGGATTGATCCTGGTGCGCGGCATCTGCAACTTCTTCAGCGACTACCTGCTGGCCTGGGTCGCCAATAACGTGCTGCTCGGCATGCGGCGCGACATGTTCGAACGCCTCCTGGGCCTGCCCGACGCGGACTTCAAGCGCGGCGACACTGGCCGCCTCCTGAACCGCTTCACCATCGACGCGGGCAACGTTACCGGTTACGCCACCGACGTCATCACGGTGCTGGTGCGTGAAACCCTGGTGGTCATCGCCCTGATCTGCGTGCTGCTGTACATGTCGTGGGTGCTGACCCTGATCATCCTGGTGATGCTGCCGGTCTCGGTCATGATCTCGCGCTTCTTCATCAAGCGCCTGCGCCGCATCAACCGCGAAACCGTCAACATGAATGCCGAGCTGACCCGCGTGGTCGGCGAGGGCATCGACGGCCAGCGCGTCATCAAGCTGTTCGACGGCTACGAAGTCGAACGCGGCCGTTTCGATTTCGTCAGCCGCCGCTTGCGCCGCTTTGCCATGCGCACGGCCACCGCCGACGCCGCTCTGACGCCGCTGACCCAGGTCTGCATCTCGA
>CBHWAL010000123.1:0-10056 GCA_966111495.1 uncultured Achromobacter sp.
TCTTTCCGGCGGGCGCTACATGGTGGTGTAATGGGGCCTCTCGCGAATCCTGGATTTTTCATGCTTGCTCGCCTTGCCCCTGCCGCCGCCCTCCTCGTCCTGTTGACCGCGTGTTCCAGCATGAGCGAGGTCACGTCCACCGCCAAGGACCAATACAGCGTCACCTACAGCTCCGGCACGCAGCTGCTGAGCTGGGTCGAAATCAAGAACCAGGCATTGCAGCGCGCCGACCAGTACTGCCAGTCGATCGGGCGCAAGCTCGTCAAGCCCAGCGTGACGTCCAATCACGCCACCGGTCTGGGCTCCAAGCGCGCCACGGTCACGTTCGAATGCGCGGCGATCGATCCCCCCAAGAACACCGCCCAATAAGCACCCGATGAGCGCCCAGTGAGCACCCACGCCCCCATCCGGCTTCGGGTGTAGCATTTCCCGTGTCTCCCCTCTTTCTGCCAGCACCGTGAACACTCTCCTGCCCGTGGGCATCACCATGGGCGATGCCGCCGGCATCGGTCCCGAAATCGTCGTCAAGGCCTGTGTGCAGGGGCTGGGCGCGCCCTGTGTGGTGTATGGCGATGCTGGCGCACTGCGCCGCGCGGCAACGCAATTGGGCGCCCGCCTGGATATCACCGAGATCGCGGACATCAGCCAGGCCCGGCCAGCCGCGGGCAGCATCCAGGTCGTGGCCTGCAGCCCCGCCCTGCCCACCGACCTGCCGCTGGGACAGGTCAGCGCCCTGGCGGGCCGCGGCGCCTACGATTACGTGTGCGCGGCCATCGACGATGCGCTTGCCGGACACATCCGGGCCATCGTGACCGCCCCGCTGAACAAGAAGTCCATGCACGAGGCCGGCATTGATTATCCCGGCCACACCGAAATCCTGGCGGACCGCTCCGGGACGCAGGACTTCGCGATGATGCTGGCCAACGATGAACTGCGCGTGCTGCTGGTGACCATCCACGTCGCATTGGCCGATGTCATGGCGCGCATTACGCCGCAAGCCGAGCTGACCGCGATGCGTCTTGCGGACCGCGCCTGCCGCCAGATGGGCATCGCTCATCCGCGCGTCGCCGTCGCGGGGTTGAATCCGCACGCCGGAGAAGGCGGCAAGTTTGGCCGCGAAGACATGGACATCATCGAACCGGCCATCGCCGCTGCCCGCGCGCAAGGCATTGATGCCAGCGGCCCCTGGCCGGGCGACACCATCTTCATGCGCGCCCGGCGCGGGGAGTTCGACATCGTGGTGGCGCAATACCATGACCAGGGCCTCATCCCGGTGAAGTATCTGGGCGTGGACCACGGCGTGAACGTCACTGTCGGGCTGCCGTTCGTGCGCACCAGCGTGGATCACGGCACCGCATTCGACATCGCCGGCCGGGGCGTGGCCGACCACGCCTCGCTGGTGACGGCGTTCGATCTGGCGCTGGCGATGACGCCCTGAGCGCCTGACTGAGCGCCTGACTGACCGCCTAAGCGCGCCTGAAAGACGCGCAGACTGCCTCAGCACGCGGACGCTTGCGGCCCGCGGGCGAAGAACCCGCGCCGGTGCGGGTCTACAATACGCCCCGTTTCCGGCGCCCCGCGCCGCCGCTTTTCCGTTCTTCCTCCCATCCCATGTCCCGCCTCGTTCGACGTCTGCCCGACCGCGTCACCCTCTACCTGATCTGCACCGTCATCATCGCCAGCTTCCTGCCCGCACATGGGCAAGGCGTGGTCGTGTTCGGCTGGATCACCAATGTGGCCGTCGGCCTGCTGTTTTTCCTGCACGGCGCGCGCCTTTCCCGCGAGGCCATCATCGCCGGCCTCACGCATTGGAAGCTGCACCTGACCATCTTCTCGGCCACGTTCCTGATGTTCCCGCTGCTGGGGCTGGCGCTGCAGCCGGTGCTGGAGCCGCTGGTGACGCCCGAGCTTTACCTGGGCATCCTGTTCCTGTGCTGCCTGCCCGCCACCGTGCAGTCGGCCATCGCGTTCACGTCGATGGCGCGCGGCAACGTCCCCGCCGCGGTGTGCAGCGCCTCGGCGTCCAGCCTGCTGGGCATCTTCCTCACGCCGCTGCTGGTCGGCACGGTCGTGGCCAACGCCGGCAGCGCGCCGATCTCGTTCGATGCGGTCGGCAAGATCATGCTGCAACTGCTCCTGCCCTTCGTGCTGGGCCAGTTCGCGCGGCGTTGGATCGGCGCCTGGGTGCACAAGCGCAAGGCCATGCTGAAGTTCGTGGACCAGGGCTCCATCCTGCTGGTGGTCTACACGGCGTTCTCCGAGGCCATCAATGAAGGCCTGTGGAGCAGCACCCCGATCCCCGCGCTGGTTGGCCTGGTCGTGAGCTGCGGCGTGATCCTGGCGCTGGCGCTGGGCTTGTCCGCACTGGCCGGCCGGCTGTTCGGATTCAGCATCGAAGATCGCATCACGCTGCTCTTCTGCGGTTCGAAGAAAAGCCTCGCCAGCGGCATTCCTATGG
This sequence comes from uncultured Achromobacter sp., assembly GCA_966111495.1. GTDB lineage: Bacteria > Pseudomonadota > Gammaproteobacteria > Burkholderiales > Burkholderiaceae_B > Achromobacter. The sequence continues at coordinate 2,459 of CBHWAL010000123.1, forward strand.
CCCAGGTCCTGTTCGCCGGCCACGCCGTGGGTGCAGTCGTGCTGCCGCTGATGCTGTTCCACCAGATCCAGCTCATGGTCTGCGGCGTGCTTGCGGCGCGCTACGGCAAGCGGCCGGACGCCACGCACTGATCGGCGTTCAAGACGAAAAAAAACCGCGCTGCGAAGCGCGGTTTTTTATTGGGCGTGGCCGTTGCCGTTGCCGGGATCAGTACATGTCCCGTGGCTGCGCGCCGGAGAAGTTCAGGAAGCGCGTGCTGGAGCCCTGGAACGTCAGGCGTACCGAGCCGATCGGGCCGTTACGCTGTTTGCCGATGATGATCTCGGCCGTGCCCTTGTCCGGCGAATCCGGGTTGTAGACCTCGTCGCGGTAAATGAACAGGATCACGTCCGCATCCTGTTCGATTGCGCCGGATTCGCGCAGGTCGCTCATGACGGGACGCTTGTTGGGGCGCTGTTCCAGGCTTCGGTTGAGCTGCGACAGCGCGATTAGCGGACAATTCAATTCCTTGGCCAGCCCCTTGAGCGAGCGGCTGATTTCCGACACTTCAGTAGCCCGGTTTTCGCCGGAGCCGTTGCCCGACATGAGCTGCAGGTAGTCGATGATGATGAGGCCAAGCTGACCGCACTGGCGAGCCAGACGGCGCGCGCGGGCGCGCACTTCCATGGGGCTGAGCGCCGGCGATTCGTCGATGTAGACCTGTGCGTCCTGCATGAGCTGCACGGCGTGCGTGACGCGCGGCCAGTCTTCGGCAATCAGCTTGCCGGTACGCATGCGGTGCTGGTCCAGCAGCCCCACGGAGCCCAGCATACGCATGGCGAGCTGCACCGCGCCCATTTCCATGGAGAACACCGCCACGGGCAGCCCCTCCTCAATAGCGACGTGCTCGCCGATGTTCATGGAGAACGAGGTCTTGCCCATGGACGGACGGCCCGCCACGATGATCAGGTCGCCACCCTGCATGCCGGACGTCATCTTGTCCAGATCGGTGAAGCCCGTGGGCACGCCCGTCACGTCGGACGTGCTCTCGCGGTGGTAGAGCTCGTCGATGCGCTCGACCACCTGCGTCAGCAGCGGTTGGATCTCCTGGAAGCCCGCCGCGCCGCGTGCGCCTTCCTGGGCGATCTTGAACACCTTGGATTCGGCCTCATCCAGCAGTTGGCGCGCTTCCTTGCCCTGCGGATTCATGGCGGCCGAGGAGATTTCATCCGCGATCGACACCAGCTTGCGCAGCATGGCGCGCTCGCGCACGATCTCGCCGTAACGGCGGATGTTGGCGGCCGACGGCGTGTTGTGCGCCAGGGCGTTCAGGTAGGCCAGACCGCCGGATTCTTCGGCCTTGCCCGCGCTGACGAGGGACTCATGCACGGTGATGACGTCGGCCGGGCGCGCCAGACCGATCAGGCGCGCAATGTGGTGCCAGATCAGCCGGTGGTCGTGGCGGTAGAAGTCTTCTTCGAGGAGCACGTCCGCGATGCGGTCCCAGGCGGCGTTGTCCAGCATCAGTCCGCCCAGCACCGACTGCTCGGCCTCGATGGAATGAGGGGGGACGCGCAGGTACTCGAGCTGGGAATCGGCGGGTGTGTTCATGGCTTCAATAGTAACGGCTGCAGGATATCCGCGACGCGGAAAAACCCTTGGATGTCGCGCGAAGGGAATCGGGCAAGGACGGGGCGCAGCGGCATGGCAATGCCGCACAGCACGCGCGCCAGGCGCTTCAAGCGGGCCCTGACCTCGGGGTCGGGGTTGCTGTCCAGGTAGACGTCGAGCGCCAGCTTGCCCAGCGTGCGCGCATCGGCATCGCCCAGCTTACGCAACGACACCAGCGAGGCCAGCATCTGGAACAGGTCGTACGCCTGCGCCAGCGGACGCGACAGCGTCGCGCCGATGTTTTCTTCGAAATCGATGCGCCAGATCTCGCCGTCACGCAGCGTGACGTTGCGGATCTGCGCCCCGCCATGCCACATGCCGCGGGCATGGAAAGCGGCCAGGTCGGCCGCCGCGGCGCGGGTCAGCCACAGACGCGAGGTGGAGTCTTCATTGCGGATGAGGTCCGCCAGGTCTTCGCCCACGAATTCCAGCACCAGCAGGTTCTGCTCGCGCCACCACACCTCGGGGACACGGCAACCGGCTTCCAGCAACTGCGCCAGGCGTTGCCCTTCGTGGGCCAGCCCATTGCGCAGCAGCACGCTGGGGCGCGGAAACTCGCCAAGGAACACCTTGCAGCCCACAGCGAGGAACAAGGCGCGCACGTAGCGCAGCACATAGCTCACGCCCTGCAGGATGCCGGGCCGGCGCCGCTTGATGATGCAGCGCACGCCATCTATCGTCACATCCCGCACCGAAGGTTCACGCGACGCATCCACGCTGTCGAGCCAGGCTCGCAAACCGGGCGGCGCGTTGTGATGGACAGGCGGATGAGTCAAGAGGTCCTCGAAAATGACAGCGTAAAACGAGGGTGCGGGGCCGCGCACCATTCAGCAAAATCGATACATTGCCGCGAAAAGAAAAAAAGCCGGCACGCGGGCCGGCTTCTTTTTACCGCGACTGCCGGATCAGGACAGTTCGCCTTCGACCAGAACCGTGATGTCGACCACGACGTCGGCGTGCAGGGCGACCTGAACCGGGTACTCGCCGATGGCCTTCAGTTGGCCATTGGGCAGACGCACTTGCGACTTTTCGACGGCTTCGAACGAAGCCTTCTTCAGGCCGTCGGCGATGTCGGCGTTGGTGACCGAACCGAACAGACGACCGTCAACGCCGGCCTTCTGAACGATCTTGAGCTGGTAGCCGTTCATGCGCTCGCCCAGGGCTTGGGAAGCGGCCAGCTTTTCAGCCTGGACCTTTTCCAGTTCGGCGCGGCGGGCTTCGAATTCCTTCAGGGCGGCGTCGGTTGCACGACGGGCCTTCTTCTGGGGAATCAGGAAGTTGCGGGCGTAGCCATCACGCACGCGAACGACTTCACCCAGGTTGCCCAGGTTGACGACTTTTTCGAGCAGAATAACTTGCATTTCAGTGCCCCGGATTAGTTGTGGTTGTCGGTGTAAGGCAACAGAGCCAGGAAGCGCGCGCGCTTGATGGCGGAGTCCAGCTGGCGCTGGTAGATTGCCTTGGTGCCGGTCAGGCGAGCCGGGATGATCTTGCCGTTTTCTTGCACGAAGTCGCGCAGGGTGTCCAGATCCTTGTAGTCGATCTCTTCGACGCCGGCTGCGGTGAAGCGGCAGAACTTACGACGCTTGAAGAGCGGGTTCTGCTGCGTGAATTTGCGTTTTTCTTTGCGTTTTCCGAAGAAAGCCATGATATGTGCCTTTATGTTTGAGGGGACTGGGTCATTGCCCACTTCCCCATAACCTATCCGTATTCAGAAGGCGCTCTCGCACCCTTGGTCTCATTCCGTTCAGGCCACCTGCGGATCGCGTCCAGCGCTTCCGCTGATCTTGCGCGCCTGCTGCAGATGCAGCTTGATCTTCACCGAGTCCTTGCGCGCGGGAGCCAAAAACCCCTGCACCAGCAATTCGGACCCTAAAGCGGTGTTTCTCAACAGCAACGCCAGATCTCCCAGTGCCACGGCGGCGATCGTCAGTTCGACACGGCGCGGGTGGCCGGCTTCGATGACCTCCGACTCGTGCGCCAGCAGCATTTCCAGCGCTGGCAAACCGGCGGGTGTGTGGCGCAAAGGCTCGCATTCGAGAACGCGGGCGCTGAGTTCCAGCTTGTTCATCCTGCCAGGCACCGAGGGGACTTGATGGAATGAGCTCTGCGTGAGCCTGCTTACTCGGCCTGAGCCGGGGTAGCTTCCGCCGAAGCCTTGCGGGCTTCTTCGCGCTCGACCGACTTCATCATGATCGACGGAGTGGTCTGGGCCTTCTTGGTCTTGATGACCAGGTGGCGCAGCACGGCGTCGTTGTAGCGGAACGAGTGTTCCAGCTCATCCAGCGTGGCTTGGCCGCACTCGATGTTCAGGCAGACGTAGTGAGCCTTGACGAGCTTCTGGATCGGGTAGGCCAGTTGACGGCGGCCCCAGTCTTCCAGGCGATGGATCGAGCCGCCTTGGCCCGTGACCAGTGCTTGGTAACGCTCGACCATGGCGGGCACTTGCTCGCTTTGGTCGGGGTGAACGATAAACACTACTTCGTAGTGACGCATGGGTAAAACTCCTTGAGGATGTCTTGCTGGCCTAACGTCTTGCACCCGCGCTTTCCATCATGGGTGGATCAACATCATCGACGTTCGCCGCAAGGGGCAGCCCGCTACCCAAAAACCATGGGTGGTCGAGCAAGAAAGCTCTCGATTATCACCGATTGGGAGCCCGCTTGCAAGCCGGCGTGGGCTCAAGAAATAAGGGACGCGTCTCTGACGGGCGCCTGCCCCGTCGGGGCGGGCAGGTCGGCTGCCGTGATCGCCCGCGGCCGGTTGACGGCGCTGACCATGACGTAGCTGATGATCATGAGCAGAAACCACGAGCCCAGCTTGGCGATGGAGACAACCTGCCAGACCTGCGACTGGTTGGGATAACGCCAGGCATTGGCGAAGGTGCCGATGTTTTCGGCAAACCAGATGAAGAGCGCCACCAGCACGAAGCCCAGCAGCAGCGGCATGCGCCGGTAGACCTGCCAGATGCGGAAGTACACCCACGTGCGCGCGAACAGCACGGCCGTCATCGCGAACAGCGCCCACCGGAAGTCCGAGACGTAATGGTGCGCGAAGAAATTCAGGTAGATCAGCACCGACAACAGGACGGTGGCGGCCAGGGGCGGATGCGCGCGGAAGCGGAAATCGAAAAGCCGCCACACGCGGGCCAGGTAGCTGCCCACCGCGGCGTACATGAAGCCGGTGAATAGCGGAACGCCGCCGACGCGCAGCACGCTGGCCTCGGGGTAGATCCACGAGCCGGCAGCGGTCTTGAAGATTTCCATGCAGGTGCCGACCACATGGAACATCAGGATCACGCGCGCCTCGCTCCAGGTTTCCATGCGCAGCGCGAGCAGCGCGGCCTGGATGCCGAGCGCGGCGAGCGTCAGGAAGTCGTAGCGCGCCAGCGCCGCGTCCTTGGGATACCACCAATGCGTGCCCAGCAGCAGCGCGCACATCAAGCCGCCGAAGAGGCACGCCCATGCCTGCTTCACGCCGAAGCGGAAGAACTCGTAAAGCGCCACGCCCAAACGGCCGCGGCTCGCCAGGTTGCTAGCCAGCCGCGCTTCCCACTGCTGCAGATCGGCGATGAGCGGCCAGTCGCTGGCCGCCGGATGACGCACGGCCTCAGCCTTCGACGACGGCGTAGGCCGAGTGATTGTGGATGGACTCGAAGTTTTCGGCCTCGACGCGATAGCGCGCGATGCCAGGATGCGCATTCAGGCGGGCCGCCACATCGCGCACCAGGTCTTCGACGAATTTGGGATTGTCGTAGGCGCGTTCGGTGACGAACTTTTCGTCGGGGCGCTTGAGCAGGCCCCACAGTTCGCACGAACCTTCGTCTTCGATCAGGCGGATCACGCCGTCCATCGAGATGTCTTCATTCAGGATGGCCGACACCGTGACATGCGAACGCTGGTTGTGCGCGCCGTATTCGGAGATGGCTTTCGAACACGGGCACAGGCTGGTGACCGGCACCTGGACCACGAGCTCGAATTCGACGTGGCCGGCCTGCGCGCGCGCGATCCACTGGACTTCGTAGTCCAACAGGCTCTGCACACCGGAGATCGGCGCGGACTTGTTGATGAAGTACGGAAACGATGCGGTGATGTCGCCGCGCGCGGCGTGCAGCAGCGGCAGCATGTCGGCCGCCATGGTGCGGAAAAGCGCCGGCGTCATGGGCGTGCTGCGGTATTTTTCGAGCAAGGCCACGAAGCGGGACATGTGCGTGCCCTTTTCTTCGGGCGGCAGGGCCACGGTCAGCGTCCAGTTGGCCACCGTGCCTTGCGCCGAGCCGTCGCCGCTCTGGACCAGCATGGGATGACGCACGCCGCGGATGCCGACGCGCTGGATCGGGATATGCCGCGTGTCCGTGGAGCTTTGGACGTCGGGCATCACGAGGGCGGGGTCGATCGGAGAATTCATTTCGGCTTACCTGTCCGGGCCGGTCCGCCGTGGAGCAACGGGCTGGCCGGGCTGTCTTGAGAAGGGGCTAATTATCGCCCAGCCATGCGCAATGAGAAGGGGTAACCCTTCGGATCCCATGCGGGCGGGGCCGGAACAGTGTGTTTCATCCTTGCGGCCGAAGGCGCATGCCCTCGGCCGCAAGGATCAGCCGGATCACTTCAGCAGGTCTGCGTAACGCGTGCGGATCGACTGCTCGATGCCCGCGGCATCCAGGCCGAGCCCGACCAGGAGGGCCGATTGCTCGCCATGGTCGATGAATTCGTCCGGCAGGCCAAGCTGCAGCACGGGGATCAGCACGCCGGCGCCGCTTAGCACTTCGAGCACCGCGCTGCCCGCGCCGCCCATGATGCAGGCGTCTTCCAGCGTGACGAGCGCGTCGTGGCGGCTGGCCAGGTCCAGGATCAGGTCGCGGTCGATCGGCTTGGCAAAGCGCATGTCGGCCACGGTGGCATCCAGTTTGCCGGCGGCGCCCAGTGCGGCTTGCACCAGGGTGCCAAAGCCCAGGATGGCGATCTTCTTGCCTTCTCGGCGGACAACGCCCTTGCCCAGCGCAACGGTATCCAAGCCGCTGCCTTCCGCCGCGCCGCAGCCCGCGCCGCGCGGATAACGCACCGACGCCGGACCGGGGTGCTGATAACAGGTCGACAGCAGCAGGCGGGTTTCGTTTTCGTCGGAGGGCGTGGCCACCACCATGTTCGGCACGCAGCGCAGGAAGGCGATGTCGTAATTGCCGGCGTGCGTGGCGCCGTCCGCGCCCACGATGCCGGCGCGGTCCAGCGCGAACGTGACGTCCAGGTTCTGCAAGGCGACGTCATGAATGAACTGGTCGTAGCCGCGTTGCATGAAGGTGGAGTAGATGGCGACGACCGGCTTCTGGCCTTCGCATGCCACGCCTGCTGCGAACGTGACGGCATGCTGCTCGGCGATGCCCACATCGAAATACCGCTGCGGGAAGCGCTGTTCGAATTCGACCAGGCCGCTGCCCTCGCGCATGGCGGGCGTGACGGCCACCAGGCGCGAATCCTGCTGCGCCGTGTCGCACAGCCACGTGCCGAACACCTGCGTAAAGGTGCGTTTGCCGGGCGCCTTCGACTGCTGGATGCCAACGGCCGGATCGAACTTGCCGGGACCGTGGTAGAGCACGGGATCGGCTTCGGCCAGCTTGTAGCCCTGGCCCTTGCGCGTGACGACATGCAGGAATTGCAGGCCCTCCAGGGCCTTGAGGTTCTGCAGCGTGGGAACCAGCGCATCCAGGTCGTGGCCGTCGATGGGGCCGACGTAGTTGAAGCCCAACTCTTCGAACAGCGTGGCGGGCGTGACCATGCCCTTGGCGTGTTCCTCGAAGCGGCGAGCCAGTTCAAGCACCGGCGGCACATGCTGCAGCACCGCCCGTCCCACGTTCTTGGCCGTAGCGTAAAAGCGTCCGGACATCAGGCGCGCCAGATAGCGGTTCAGCGCACCCACCGGCGGCGAGATCGACATGTCGTTGTCGTTCAGGA
>CBHWAL010000124.1:0-10051 GCA_966111495.1 uncultured Achromobacter sp.
CCGATCTCCATCGTGGCGCGGTAAAAGCCTTCCTTGCTGCCGCAGTCGTAGCGCACACCTTCGTATTCGAAGCCGAAGACCTTGCGCGACTTGAGCAGGGCGGCGATGCCGTCAGTCAGCTGGATTTCGCCGCCCACGCCCGCCTGGGTGGCTTCGAGCAGCGCGAAGATCTGGGGTTCCAGGATGTAGCGCCCGACCACCGCCAGGTCCGTCGGCGCATCCTCGGGCTTGGGCTTTTCCACGATGCCGGTCAGGCTCATGACGCCATGCGCCTTGCGGCTGCCGGACACGATCCCGTACTGGTGCGTATTGGTCTTGGGCACCTGCTGGATCGCCAGGACGCTGCCCTCGAATTCCCGGGCGACCTTCATCATTTCGCCAATCACGGGGGCGTCCGCGTCTATCATGTCGTCCGCCAGCAGCACGGCGAACGGTTCGTTGCCTACAATGGTCGCCGCGCAGAGCACCGCATGGCCGAGCCCCAAAGCGGCCGGCTGGCGGGTGTACACGCATTTGACGCTGTCGGGAATGACGTTGCGGACGGTTTCGAGCAGGGCGTTCTTGTTTTTCGCCTCCAGGTCGTACTCCAATTCGGGCACGCGGTCGAAGTGATCCTCGATTGCCCGTTTGTTGCGGCCGGTGACGAAGATCAGTTCATTGATGCCTGCCGCGACCGCTTCCTCGACGGCATACTGGATCAGCGGCCGATCGACGATGGGTAGCATTTCCTTGGGCATGGCCTTGGTGGCGGGAAGAAAGCGGGTGCCGAGGCCCGCGACGGGGAACACAGCTTTACGAATTGGTTGCATTGCTCAGGCCCTCTATGCCCGGACGGCGCCTGGATTGGACCGCCCACCGACTGCGTTACAGCAAATTCCGTGCCCGTCTGGCGCTCGTTGTAATAGGATTGCGCGGACGGCACGGCGTTTGCTGAGCGCACCGAATATGAATAAGTTTGCAGGTGGGGACATTGCATGACTTCTTTACCGGATTTTCCGTCCGAGGACCCTTATCGCCTTCTAGTAGGCGCTGTGAGGGACTACGCCATCTATCTCCTCGACGCCAAGGGTCGCGTCAGCAGCTGGAATCCCGGCGCGGACCGATTCAAGGGCTAAGGCGCGGACGAGATCATTGGTCAGCATTTCTCCGTTTTTTACACACCTGAAGACCGGAATGCCGGCGTGCCGCAGCGGGCGCTGGAGACGGCGCGGCAAGAAGGACGCTTCGAGGCCGAAGGCTGGCGCGTCCGCAAGGACGGCAGCACCTTCTGGTGCAGCGTGGTTATCGATCCGGTCCACGACGACCGCGGCGTGCTCGTCGGCTACGCCAAGATCACGCGCGACATCACCGAGCAGAAGGAGCGGCGCGAGCAGCTCCAGGAAGCCCGCGATTCCATGCACCACGCCCAGCGGATGGAGGCCATTGGCCGCCTGACCGGCGGCGTCGCGCACGACTTCAACAATTTCCTGACCGCCATCCGCTTTTCGGCCGAATTCATCAAGCGCTATCCCCAACTGCCCCCCTCGCTGATGCGCTACGTGGGCATCATCATCGACACCACCGAAAAGGCAGCCCAGCTGACCCGGCAGTTGCTCGCCTACGCCAAGCGGCAGCCGCTGCAGCCGCACGCGTTTGACGTGCGTGACAGCCTGGCGTCGATGCGCCAACTCTTCGAGACCTCGGTCGGGTCGTCCGTGGCGATCAGCTACGAGTTCGGCCCGGGCGACTGCATGATCTTCGCGGACCCGGGGCAGCTGGAGTCCGCCTTGCTGAATCTTGTCATCAATGCGCGCGACGCCATGCCGTCCGGCGGCCACCTCAAGATATTGGCCCAGGTCGTGCCCGACGCGTCGGAGCTGGAAGGCCACACCAAACTCAATGGCCCGCATGTCGCCCTGTCGGTGCAGGACTCCGGCGCCGGGATTGCGCCCGGCGTGCTGGCGCACGTGTTCGAGCCTTTTTTCACGACCAAGGGCCAGCACGAGAATTCAGGGTTGGGCCTGAGCCAGGTGCAGGGCTTCGTGCAGCAGTCCGGCGGCGATGTGACGGTGGACAGCACCGTGGGCAAGGGAACCACCTTTACGCTCTACCTGCCGGCCGTGACCTCGCCCGGCGTGGCGGTCGAGGCGCCGGCCGCCGGCGTCATGGTCAACGTGCCAGTGCGCCGCCATGTGCTGCTGGTGGAAGACAACCGCATGGTCGGCGAGGTCGTGTCGGCGTGGCTGGCGGAGCTGGGCCAGGACCTCACGTGGACGGTCGATGCCGAAAAGGCCCTGCACGAACTGGAACAGCGCAACGGCGGCTTCGACCTGGCGATCCTGGATCTGGTGCTGCCCGGCATGAACGGCATGGAACTCGCCCGCCGCATCCGCGAACGCTGGCCCGGCATCCGGATCGTGCTGGCCAGCGGCTACAGCGATGCGATGGCCGGGCCGCGGGCGTTGGGCTTTCCGGTGATGCAGAAGCCATACTCCGTCGACGCGCTGATGCAGGTGCTGACCGAGGACGCGCACTCGATGCCGTGAGCCCAGACCTGAACGCGGTGAAAGCGGCTTCGGGCCGGGAACTCGGATTGCTGGACGAATGTGCCAACGCAAAGGAATGCCCATGGAAACAGGAACGACATCCGCGCGCGCGCGAGATGCCATCGCCCGGGAATTGGGCGTCACCACGGCGTTTGACGCCGCCGCAGCGCTGGAAAAGCGGATTGCTTTCCTTGCCGGCTACCTGACGCGGTCAGGCCGCGCAGGCTATGTCCTGGGAATCAGCGGCGGGGTGGACTCCACGGTGGCGGCGCGGATCGCGCAGCTTGCCGTCGAACGCGTCCGCGGCCAAGGGAAACCGGCCACTTTCGTCGCCGTGCGCTTGCCCTACGGCGAGCAGCGCGACGAAAAGGACGCGGCGCAGGCGCTGGACTTCATCGCGCCCGACCGCCGCATGCGTGTCGACATCAAGCCGGCCGTGGACGCGCAACGCGAGGCGCTGCGCGCTGCGGGCCTTGAGTACGCGGACGAGGCCGCTGAGGATTTCGGCGCGGGCAACATCAAGGCGCGGCAGCGCATGATTGCTCAGTACGCGATTGCGGGCGCGCTCGATTGCCTGGTGATCGGCACCGACCAGGCCGCCGAGGCTTTGATGGGTTTTTTCACCAAGCATGGCGATGGCGCGGCGGACGTGCTGCCCCTGCGCGGCCTGACCAAGCGGCGCGTGCGGGCGTTGGGATCGCTGCTGGGCGCGCCGGATCATCTGGTGCACAAGGTGCCGACGGCCGATCTGGAGTCATTGCGGCCGTTGCGCCCCGATGAGGATGCATACGGGGTGACATACGCGCAGATAGATGGGTATCTGGAAGGCGAGGAGGTGGCCGATGATGCGGTCACGCTGATCGAGCGCCAGTACCGCGCCACAGCGCACAAACGGTCCTTGCCGCCGGGGCCGATGGCGTAATTTGGATACTCGGCCCTTGTGCCGGAATTCGTCTGCGTGACAGCATTGATGGCGCCTGATGCAGCCTTGCGGCTGTATCATCCTAGACACCCCCAAGCAAGTGACTACAGGCTAAAAATGTCCGATTCCCCGTCCGTTCCCAACAACAAACCGGGAGTCGCCCGAAGTGACCTGAACTTTCCGGTGGTCGGGCTGGGGGCTTCGGCCGGGGGGATCGACGCGCTCAAGACTTTCTTCTCGCAAATGCCCGCAAAGCCGGGCATGGCTTTTGTCGTCGTGGTGCATCTGTCTCCCAACCACGAAAGCATCCTCGACAGAATTCTCCAGTCCTGCACCCGCATGCCGGTCATGCAGGTCACCAAGCCGGTGCCGATTCAGCGGGATCACATCTACGTGATTCCCCCGGCGGCCTCGCTGTCAATGAACGATGGCTATCTCCGCGTTTCGGCGGGCGCCAGCCGCCCTGAAGGCCGTCATGTTGCCATCGACGAATTTTTCCGCACGTTGGCGGATGTGCATACGACCCGTGCCGTGGGCATCGTGCTGTCGGGGGGCGGATCGGACGGCTCGGTGGGCCTGGCCCGCATCAAGGAGCAGGGCGGCGTGACGTTCGCGCAGGTGCCCGAGGAAGCAGAACACGGAACCATGCCGTGCAATGCGATTTCCACAGGCATGGTGGACATCGTGTTGCCTGTGGCTGACATGCCGAAGCGTCTCAAGCAGATCGCGGAAAACATGGCCAGCATCCACCTGCCGCCGCTGACCGAGGCTGAGGCCTCCGGAGCCGCCGACGCCGAGCAGGCGACTGACGAGTCGCAACAGGAGCGCAACGCGCTGCGGGACATTCTTGCCCTCTTGCGCGCGCGCACGGCGCACGATTTCGGCCACTACAAGAAGGCCACGGTGCTGCGCCGAATCGAGCGCCGCATGCAGGTCACGGGGGTGTCGTCATTACCCGAATACGGAAAGCTGCTCCAGGAACGCATCGACGAGACCCCCAAGCTGCTGTCCGACATGCTGATCGGCGTCACGCAGTTTTTTCGCGATAAGGAAGCGTTCGCCAATCTGGATGAATACGTGTTGCCCAAGTTGTTCAAGTCGCATGGCAACTCGCCGGAAATGGCGTTGCGCGCCTGGGTGGCGGGATGTTCCACAGGGGAAGAGGCTTATTCGCTAGCCATGCTGATGAGCGCACAGGCCGAAGCGATGGCCCAGCCGCCAAAGATCCAGCTATTTGCCACCGACATCGACGAAGCGGCGCTGACCGTGGGCCGGGCGGCGACGTATCCGATGGCAATCAAGGGCGACGTTCCCGAAGTCATGCTGCAAAGCTACTTCAGCCGGCAGGACAATGAATACCGCATCAAGAAAGACGTCCGCGAGCGGGTGCTGTTCGCCGTGCACAACATCCTGCGCGATCCGCCCTTTTCGAAGCTGGATCTGGTCAGTTGCCGCAACCTCTTGATCTACCTGGACCGCAACGTGCAACGCGACGTGTTGCGCATGTTCCACTTCGCGCTGAAGCCGGGCGGTTATCTTTTTCTTGGCAGTTCCGAATCGGCCGATGCGTGCCCGGAACTCTTTCAAGTGGTGGACAAGCGTCACCGCATCTACGCAGCACGGGAGACGCCGGCGCAACTGAGCGGCATGCCTGAACTTACCGACGGGAGGCTCAATTACGTTCGGCCGGTACACGCGTCGTCGGCGCCGGTTCGCCAGCCCAAGGTCTCGTATGCCGCCGTGCATCAACGCGCGCTCGAGATGTATGCACCGCCCAGTGTCATCGTCGACGCCCACAACGACATCGTGCACATTTCGGAGCGGGCAGGCCGCTTCCTGCGCCACCCAGGCGGAGAACCCTCGCGCAATCTGCCTTTGTCGGTGCATCCAGAATTGCGCACGGAACTGCGTACCGCGATGTTCCAGGCCCTGCACTCGCGCAAGAGTGTCGAGGCGCGGCGCGTGAGAATGACGTTCGGCGAACGCCAGACCTACGTCAACATGGTGGTGCGGCCATTCCGGCATGAGGAATCGGCTAGCGATTACATGCTTGTGCTGTTCGAGGAAGTCGAGGACATCATGAGCGCCGAGGGCGCGGCGGGTCCGACGACTGGCTCCGCGGTGGTGCTGACGCAACTTGAGGCCGAACTCCAGCGCACCAAGGGTCAGTTGCAGGCGACCATCGAGCAGGCGGAAACCTCCACGGAAGAGCTCAAGGCCTCCAACGAGGAGCTTCAGGCCATCAATGAAGAGTTGCGTTCCACCACGGAAGAACTGGAGACCGGCAAGGAAGAGCTGCAGTCCGTCAACGAAGAGCTGATTACGGTCAACGCGGAACTGAAGACGAAGGTCGATGAAACCGCGAAGATCAACGACGACCTGCAAAACCTGATCGCGTCCACCGATATTGCCACGGTGTTCGTGGACCGCATGATGCGCATCCAGTGGTTCACGCCCCGCGCGGCCGACATTTTCAATGTGATTCCGAGCGACGCCGGACGTTCGGTGCTGGACATCACGCATCGTCTGGAGTATCCGGACCTGGACAAGGACGCCGCCGGCGTGTTCGAGTCGCTGCGGCCCCTGGAGCGCGAGGTGCACAGCACGACGGACCGTTGGTATCTGGCGCGCCTGCTGCCCTACCGCAGCGCCGAGCATCGCATCGAAGGCGCGGTCCTTACGTTCATCGACATCACGGACCGGCGCAAGGCAGAAGACCGCGTGCGCCTGGGCGAAGCTCACCTGAAGCTGACGACCGAGAGCGCGCGCGACTTCGGGATAATGACGCTGGATAACGAAGGCATCATCACCAACTGGAACATTGGCGCGGAGTTGATGTTTGGCTACACCAGCGCCGAGGCGGAAGGCAAGTCCATTGCAATCATCTTTACCGACGAGGACATCGCGGCTGGCAGACCCGGGTATGAGTTGGATCGCGCCAGGAAGATCGGCTACGCCCCTGACGAGCGGTGGCACAAGCGCAAGGATGGCAGCCTGGTGTTCTGCACGGGCGGGGTGAACCGGATGGATGACCCGGTCTATCAGGGGTTCGCCAAGATCGTGCGCGACGTGACGGACCTGAAATTGCGCGACGCCGAGCAAGAGTCGCGGCTGGACCGCGCGCACGCGGACAGCGTGCTGAAGGATGAGTTCTTCGCGGTTGTGTCGCACGAACTCAAGCACCCGCTCAACCTGATCCAGCTCAATACCGAGCTGCTGGCCCGCACGCCAGCCGTGCGCAATTTTGCACCCGCGGCGCGCGCCACGGATCTGATCCAGCGTTCGGTCAAAGGCCAGGCCCGCATCATCGACGATCTGCTGGACCTGTCGCGCGTACGGACGGGCAAGCTGGCGCTGAACAGGTCGATCATCGACGTCGTGGCCATCGCGAAGAACATTCTCGACGTCCTGAAACCCGTGGCGTCCTCCGCCGGCATCGAGCTGCGCAGCGACTTCGATCCCGCCCTGGCGATTTACCTGGATGCGGATCCCGTGCGCATCGAACAGGTGATCTGGAACCTGTTGAACAACGGGATCAAGTTCACGCCGGAGGGGGGGGCCGTCGCGCTCAGGCTGGCCGTCGAGAACAATCGCTTGAAACTCGAAGTCGCCGACACGGGCCAAGGCATCGATCCGATGTTCATCGGCCGGGTGTTCGACATGTTCAGCCAGGGCGACGCCCGGCAGAAGACGGGCGCCAGCTCGGGGCTGGGCATCGGCCTGGCGGTCGTCAGCGAACTGGTGGGCGCGCATGGCGGCACGATCCAGGTGCATTCCGATGGTGTCGGGCTCGGCGCGCGCTTCACGGTGTGGCTGGATCTGGCTGGGTCCCTCGAAACGGAGGCCGCACCGCAAGCCAATGCCGACATGCCGCTTGAGGGGTTGAAGGTCCTGTTGGTCGACGACTCCGAGGACGTCCTGCACATCATGCACGAGCTTCTGGACATGGAAGGGGCTGACGTGACGGCCGCCTCCAACGGCCGGCAGGCTTTGGAAATCCTGGAAACCGCCCGCTTTGACCTGATGCTTTCGGACATCGGCATGCCCGAAATGGACGGCTATACGCTGATGCGCG
Organism: uncultured Achromobacter sp.; assembly: GCA_966111495.1. GTDB lineage: Bacteria > Pseudomonadota > Gammaproteobacteria > Burkholderiales > Burkholderiaceae_B > Achromobacter. The sequence continues at coordinate 7,523 of CBHWAL010000124.1, forward strand.
CCATTCGCGAGAAAGACGGTGGCGATTTGCCGTCCATCGCGCTGACCGGTTTTGGCGCGAAGGAAGACATGCGCGAGGCCGTCAGCGCGGGCTTTTCCGCGCACATCAGCAAACCGGTGTCGCTGGACGACCTGCTTGAAGTGGTACGCAAGCTGCGGTTGCGCGGGTGATCTACGTTTTTGGTGAAGGGGCCGCCGCCAGCACTGGCCGGCCGCTTCCCGATTGGCTTTCCGCTGCCCGATTCTTTCTGTTCCTATTTGTCTTTTCTGGCAACAGACCGCGCGGTTGGCCATTGCGTCCGCCCCGCTTTCTTCCCACGCCGCGTCTCACGGCAACAGCGTCCGACACTTGGCTTTCGTCCCCGGTTGCCTCCGGCGCGAACGAGAAAAGCTTGCACTAACCGCCATCGCTACTTAAGCTGTGTTTTCGCGCCGCGCCCAGCACGTAACGTGCCAGCGCCCGCATGCGGATGTTCCATCCGCCGCTCGACCACGTAGCACTTTGTCAGCCAGTCTTCCTCGTCAACGACATAAAGGATGCTTGTGCGAAAGTCGATGGTCTTGTTCGCTTTACATAGCGCCCGGCCAACGCCGGGCCAGCGTCCGCCTTGCTCCATTGGGGCAGGTTCCGCCCAGATCGGACTTTTCCCGATCGGCGGCTTTCTCCGACTTCAACGCGATATCCCCAAGGCGCCTTGCCGCGCCCGCACTTCATAAGCTGCACGTCCGTCCGGCGCGCCAAAACGCGCCCATTAGCTGTCCAAGTAGGGCTCTTGTCCCAGCAATGGGGTAAGGGCAGCGCGAGACCCCGAGTCCGACCGCCTGGGAGTAGTGGATGACGCAAGTAAGCAGCAATGTCCGTCGTGTCATGTTGTATGCCTTGGGTGCATGGACGCTTGCATTGGCGGGATGTGGTGACCGGAACGACGCGGCGGCCGTCACCATTGCGCCGATGAAGGTGTTCGTGATGACCGTCGGCCGCCAGCCGGTCGACCTGAATGTGGACCTTCCCGGGCGGATCGAACCCATTCGCACCGCCGAAGTGCGTGCGCGCGTGGACGGCATCGTCGAGAAATTGCTCTACACCGAGGGCAGCGACGTTCAGGCCGGCGATCCGCTGTTCCAGATAGACCCCAGCGACTACAAGGCGCAATTGGCGCAGGCCAACGCCATGTTGCAGCGCGCGCAGGCGGTGCAGAAGAATGCGCGCTCGGTCACGGACCGGTTCCGTCCGCTGGTGCAGCGCCAGGCGGTCAGTGCGCAAGAGTACGAGGCCGCGCTCGCGGCCCTGGGCCAGGCGCAGGCCAATGTGGCCGACGCGCAGGCCGCGGTCACGCTAGCGCAGTTGCGGCTCGACCGCTGCACGGTCAGGGCGCCCATTGCCGGGCGCGTGGGCCGGGCGCTGGTCACTGAGGGAGCGTTGGTCAGCGCGTCGGCGGCGACGCTGCTGGCGCAAGTCAACCAGCTTTCGCCAATCAGCGCCACGTTCACCAAGTCCAACACGGCCATCATGGACCTGACGGACTACGCGCGCTCCGGCGCGCTAGCCACGGCGGGCAACACGTTTCCGGTGAGGCTCACGCTGGCCAACGGCCGCGAGTTCGGCGAGACCGGCGTCGTGGATTTCGCGGACCTGAGCGTGGACCGTACCACCGGCGCGCAGACTATCCGCGCGCGCTTCGACAACGCCCAGCGCGAATTGCTGCCCGGCCAGTTCGTCACCGGACAGATCCACGTCGGCGTGCGCCAGGAGGGCGTTCTGATTCCCGCGCGGGCGGCGCGGTTGACCGGCGACACGGCCACAGTGTTCGTCATCGGGCCCGACAACACGGCGGTGCCTAAACAGATCGAGGTGGGTGAGCAGATTGCCGGGAACTGGCTGGTGCGCCGCGGCCTTGAACCAGGGGAGAAAGTGGTCGTGGATGGCTGGCACAAGATAAGGCCAGGCCAACAGGTTGACCCGGTCGAACAGCAAGCCGCGCAACCCTAGCGGAGTCGGTCATGGGCTCATTCTTCGTCTTGCGGCCGGTATTCGCCTGGGTGGTGGCGTTGTTTCTTTTGCTGTTCGGGCTGATCTCGGTGGTGCTGCTGCCGGTGGAGCAGTACCCGAACATCGCGCCGCCTTCCATCACGATCCAGGCGACCTTCCGGGGCGCCGACACCACCACCATCGACCGCACGGTCACCTCCATCATCGAAGAGGAGATGAACGGGGTCGACAACTTCCTGTACATGGCGTCGGTCAGCCGCGCTAACGGCACGTCGCAGATTACGGTGACGCTGCAGCCGGGCACGGACCTGGACGTGGCGCGCAGCCAGGTGCAGGACCGCCTGAGCCGGGTCGAACCCCGCCTGCCGCAGGAAGTCCGCCAGCTTGGTGTGGCGGTCACCAAGGCCTCGTCCGGCTTCCTGATGCTGCTGGCGCTGCAATCCGAAAGCGGCAACGTCAGCGCCGTCGAGATGGGCAATTTCGCGTCCAACAACATCCTCAACGAACTGCGCCGCATCCGCGGCGTGGGCGACGTGCAGC
>CBHWAL010000125.1:0-9983 GCA_966111495.1 uncultured Achromobacter sp.
GCCGAAACCGACGACGCCATATTCGCCATGGCGCTGGACCGCTTTCAGCCCTTGCTGATCAACGTCTTCACGGAAGGCGGGACGTGGACCGAGAGCGGCGTTTCGTTAAAGCAGGTCTTTGCGCGCTACGGCCCGGCCATCCAGCGTGGCGCGCCGCAGCTATGGTCGGTGTGCGAGGAATGGGTAACGCGGCACTTTGCAGCGCATTAGTTCGGCTTCAGGTCAATGTCTCGAACGACTTGCCCCAGCCGCGTGTAGTCCGCCCGCGCACGTTCCAGCGCCTGCGCCGGCGTATTGCCAACGATCACCCACCCCAGTTCCTTGAGCTTGCGCTGGACATCGGGTTCTTCAAGCGTGGTCGCCAACGCCTTTTGCACCGTATCGATAGCGGCTTGCGGCGTGCCTTTGGGCGCCGCAAGTCCGAACCACCCCGCAGGCACCAAACCCGTGATGCCCAATTCCTTGGCCGTGGGCACCTTGGGATAGCCATCGAATCGGTAGTCGCTGGTGACGAAGAGCGCGGTCGTCTTGCCCGACGTGACATACGGAATCTGCGAGGCGGCGTTGTCCATCATCGAGTCCACATGCCCGCCCAGGATGTCGTTGACTGCCGGCGCCGCGCCCTTATAGCCGATGATGCTGAGGTTGACGGCCGCCAGCCGCGCAAACGCCGCCTGCGTCAGGTGGGCCTGGGTGCCCAGTCCTGCATTGGCCGAAGTCAGGCCGCCCGGCTTCTGCGCGCTGAGCGTCTTGAACGAGGCATAATCCTGCGCCGGAAAGTCCTTGCCGACGACAAACACGAACGGCACTTCCACCGCGATGGATATCTGCGCCAGGTCTTCGACCGGGTTGTAGCGCAGCTTGTAGATGTGAGGATTGACCGCGATGGTGCCGCTTGCGCTGAGCAGCAGGGTGTAGCCGTCGGGCGCGGCTCGCACGACATGCTCGGTCGCGATGGAACCGCCGGCGCCCGGCTTGCTGTCCACGATGACTGGCTGACCCAGTTTCTTGGACATGGCATCGGCCAACAGGCGCGTCAAGGTGTCCGATGCCGAACCTGGCGCATACGGATAGACGATCGTGATGGGCTTGGCCGGATAGGCATCCGCCGCTTGGGCAGACGCCATACCCATCGACAACAGCAATGCAGCAATCGTGACGCTTGAGCGTTTCATGGTTTTCCCCCTGTTTATCGGGCTGTGTGAATGATCTTTTGTATGACGGGAATGGCAAGTGCTGCGTACCAGCCCAGCTCGGAAAACATCGCTTCCCGGTACCATCCGGCCTGATGCAAAAGGTTCAAGGAGGCGATGGTCTGGCCGTCCCACCGCACGGGCACATTGACCGCGCTTTCGCAATCCAGGGCAAAGATGCGCTCATGGTCCGGAAACGCCGCCTTGCAGGCACTGCGATCGGCGCAAATCCTGGGCCGGCCCTGCTCCACGACCTGGGCATAAAAGTCGCTGTCCGTGCGGATGGGCTTGGCGCCGTCGGTCGGGTAGGCCTCGGGTTGGCTCGAATAGAACCGGCGGCTCAAGCCCGCCTGCCGGTCAAGGACCAGCACGGTGAAAAGCCGGTAGCCAATGCGCGCCGACAGCGCCGCCGCCAGGGCGTCCAGGCCGCTTTCCGGCTGCGGGTCCTGAACCAAAGCCGTGGCCACGCAATCCAGCGCCAGCGCCTGGGAAGTCAAATCTCTTGAACACATCACCGCATTGAATCCCGTTGAATCGTGGAAAGGCATTTTGCGGCGTGCCCCCATATCCCGCCAATGAATAAAGCTGAGATATCCATTACCATTTCCGCATGGACACCGCCCCGACCGATCTTTCCTGGACCCGCCGTCTCAAGCTGCGCCATTTGCAGGTTCTAGCGGCCCTGGAAAGCGCCGGCACCGTCACCGCGGCCGCCAAGGCCATGCACATGACGCAGCCGGCGCTGTCGCATTGGTTGAGCGACATGGAAGACCTGGTCGGCACGCCTCTGTTCCTGCGAGGCCGCACGCTGGAGTTGACCGAGGCCGGACGCGCGCTGTGGCGTTACGCCTGCCGCGTACTGGGTGACACCGCCCGCACCGGCGAGGAGATCGAAGCGGTCAAGGGCGGCGTGGCGGGCCACCTGCATATCGGAACAATTCTTTCCGCGGCCCCTGTTCTGCTGCCGCGCGCCATCGCGGCGCTGCATCAGCGCGCGCCCAACGTGCAGATCGAGCTGGTCGAGGGCCTGCTCGAACCCTTGATGGAGCGCGTCGAACGCCGCGAAGTCGATCTCATCATCGGACCCCTTGACGTGCGCGCCAGCCGATCCGGGCTGTGCACCGAATGGCTGATGACCGACTCGTTCAGTGTCGTCGCCCGGCGCGGCCATCCGCTTGCGCAATTGGCGGCGCCCAGATGGGAAGACACCGGCGGCTATCCCTGGGTGCTGCCTCCGCCCGGCACGCTGTCGCGTGTGCGGCTGGATCAAGCGGTCGCCGATGCCGGCATGCCGCCGCCCAAGCCTGCTGTGGAAACCAGTTCGCTGGTGGCGTTGCTGTCCATGCTCCAGGATCGCGACTACATCGCCACGCTGGCCAGTTCGGTCGCGCACATGTATGAACAGCTCAACCTCATCCGCATACTGCGCATGCCGTCGCGCCTGGAATTCGGACCCATCGGGATGCTGTGGGCGGCGGACTCGCCCAGCATCGTCCTGCCCGCCCTGCGGGAGACGCTGCGTGACGAGGCCCGAAGCCTCCTCGACATCGCCGACGCAGGCCCCGCCGCTACTTGACCGTCGCGTATTCGAGGGTCTTGGGCGTATTGGTCAGCACGCGCGGCGTGTCGCCCACGACCACCGTGTCGTCCAGCCGGAAGCCGCCAATGCCGTAGGCGTAGATGCCCGGCTCGGCCGAATACACCTCATTGGGCAACAACGGCCGCTGGCAGAACGCCATGTCTTCGGGGTACTCGTGATGGATGATGCCCACGGCGTGTCCGGTCCGATGCCGGATGAAATCAGCGAACCCGGCTTTCTCGATCTCGGCCTGCGCCGCCGCGTCGATCATGCAGACAGGATTGCCCGTGCGTGCGGCAGCAATGGCGGCTTCGTTCGCCGCCTTGGCCGCCGACCACAACCGGACCTGCTCGGCCGATGGCGTGCCGCAGAACCAGGTGCGCTCGTTTTCGATAGTCAAGCCGTTGAGCCGGGGAATGACGATGTTGACCAGCACGTCCCCTTCCTTGATGCGCGCACCGCACGACGCGCCATCGCCATGCGGTGAGGCAGAGGCCGGGCCGCTCAGGGTCCAGCACCGGATCACTTCGAAATGCTCGCCGGGAAAGCGGTTGGCGGCTTCCTGAACGAACAGCGAGGCCATCGCGAAGTCCAGCTCCTGCACCAGGCGGCCCGGCCGGATATTCTCGCGGTAGCGGTCTTGAATCCAATCCGAAATGGACGCCGCGGCCGCCATGACCGCCAGTTCCTCTTCGTGCTTCTGCCAGCGCAGCGACCGGCATTCCGGCGTCGCCGGGCGCAACACGATCTCGGGCAAGATACGGGCAACGTGCGCCAGCACCGGGCTGCCGCCTTCGACCGCAATCCGCGAGCGCGCCAGTCCCGCCCCCTTCAGCCTTGCGGCCACCAGCTCGGGCAGCTGGCCGATCAACGGCAGCCGGTTCGTCACGCGCGGATGCTCGGCGTAGTAGCTGATGTCGGTGATCCACACCTTGCCCTGCTCCTGCGAAAACCGCATATGGTGCGTGGACAGCTCGTTCATGACGAGGAACGGATCGCCGCTGCGCGGCACCACTGCAAAGATCGGACGCTCCCAGGGCAGTACGTCCGTGTGGAAGTTGGTCGCAAACTGAAAGAAATCGGCGGAAGTGAAGACGATGGCGTCGACGGCCAGTTCGTCCATCAGCGTGTTCATCTTGTCCAGCCGGTAGCGCCAGACAGCATTGGTGAGTTTAGGCATGGTGATTCCTTGTGAGTCGGGGTCAGTCGTTGCTCAGGCCGAGCTGGCGGATCAACGGTCCCCACGTGGCGCTGTCGCGCTGCGTCCATTGCGCAACCGTTTCCGGCGCGGAAGGCAGCGGTTCCAACTGCAATTCCTGCAGGCGCGCCTTGACCGCGGGATCGTCGAAAAAGCGTCGGGTTTCAGCGTTGAGCCGATCAATGGCGTGGGCAGGCGTGCCCTTGGGCGCGACCAGCGCATACCACCCGGGCAGCGGGAAGTCGGCCAGGCCAAGTTCGCCCAGCGTTGGCACATCAGGCACGCTCGCCGCACGCGCGGTGCCCACGACGGCCAGCGGGACAACCTTGCCGGCCTTGGCCTGCACCGCGCCGGTGTTTAGGACGTCAGCCATCAGCTGCGTCTGGTTCGCCATGACGCTGGTCAGGCCAGCAGCCGCCCCGTTGTACGGCACGTGCGTGAGCGCCATGTCCAGGCGCTTGGCCAGCATCTCCACGACCAGGTGCGTGGAGTTGCCCTTGCCCGCCGATGCAAAGTTCAACGCACCGGGATTTGCCTTGGCCTGCTGGACCAGTTCGTCCAGCGAACGGATGCCCGTCTGGGTGCCGGCGACCAGCAGGAACGGCGTGTTGACCAGCAGGCTGATACCATCGAAATCCCGCGCGGGCTGGTATGGCAAGTCCTTGTACATATGCGGGTTGAAGGCCAGATAGGAGATCCCGCTGACCAGCACCGTGTATCCGTCTGCGGGCTGCTTGGCGACATAACTCGACGCCAGGATGCCATTGGCGCCGGGACGGTTCTCCACGACCACGGGCGTCTTCAATTGACGCGACAGGTAATCGGCCCACAAGCGCCCGATAACATCAGTCCCGCCCCCCGCCGCCTGCGGCACCACCAGCTTGATCGGCCGCGCCGGATAATCCGCGGCCACTGCCGCCGTGCTTGCCAACAACGCGCACGCAACCCCTGCCACCCGGCAGGCGCGCGCCAGAAAACTTCCCTGCATGTTTGTATTTCCCCTTGATCCAACAAATGCGCCGTCGGGTGACGGCATGTCATAAAGCCAGTCGGATTATGGGGAGATCGGGCATTAGCGCCCAATGAATAAACCTGAGGGTCCCATAAGCGTTATCGCATGGGGGCTTCAGGCGGAAAGCATCCGTCAGATTGCGCGGGCGCTTTCCGCCATGGGTCCGGCCATACGGCCGGGGCGCCTGGCTAGGGCCTGCCCGCCGCTGTGATCACGATCTCCACGCGCCGGTTCTTAGCCCGGCCTTCTGGGGTCGCGTTGCTGGCCACGGGCCGCGCCTCGCCGAACCCCTCAGCGGAAACCGAATTTGGCGATACGCCTTTGGCTATCAGATAACGCGCCACGTTGTCCGCTCGCGCGGATGACAGTTCGAGATTGGAGGGAAACTGCCGTTTCAATGCCGGCCCGATGGGCTCGTTGTCGGTGAACCCTTCCACGACGACCTGCTTGCCCTGCAGATTGGATAGCGTGGGCACTATCTTGGCCAGCGTATGTTCGCCTTTGGGACTGAGACTCCACCCGCCTTCGGGAAACAGAATCTCGTTCACCATGGTGACCTTCAGTTCGTTCTGCAGTTGCGTAATCTGCACTTGGTCGCCGCTCAGTTCGGCTGAAAGCTGCTTATTGAGGGCGGAATATTCCGCTGCCAGCTGCGCCTCTTTGTCGTACGTCTGTTTGGTCACGCAACCCGAAACCGCCAATACTACGCACAGCGCCAAGATGGTTTTGTGTAGTGTCATTGCGATTCTCCGTCAGGTTTGTAAGCCAAATAAAAAGAGGCCTCGCCTCTCGTTGGCTTAGGTAATATCCGAAGGCACATCACTCCGATTTCTGCCAGGCAGGAAGCGCGCTAGCAGATTCTCGCAACTACACGCGAAGAATAAGCACAAGTGAATGACGCCACCACTCATATGACGCCAACGCCAGTCCCGCAGGGCACGGATGGCGGTGTGCATGTGCCGGCGGCGGAATCAGACATTGTCGCGCAGGGTGATTACCTGGCCACCGTCATCTCGCACATCCACGTCCAGATGCAGGCCGGCGCCGTCTCCATCGACAGCACGGCCAAGGCGATGGGCACTAGCGTGCGCACCCTGCAACGCGTACTGCGCCGAGATGGCGGCGTCAGTTTTCGTGAGCTCTCCAATATCGAGCGCCTGCGCCGTGCTGAAGACCTGCTACGGGGCAGCGCCGTTTCCATCACGCAGATCGCCATGGATTCTGGTTATTCCACACCGGCTAATTTTTCCCGGGCATTCAGGAAGGCGAGCGGCGTCGCACCGCACACGTACCGGCAGGAGGCGCTGGCGGCGCGTGTCAGCCCGTGACGCTAACACCGCAGTAGTGCCATCATCCCGCCAGCGCCGGCCGGCTGATTTCCAGCACCCACTGCACGAACGCCTTGACCGCCGCTGTCGCCCGCGCCTGGGGATAGACAATCGAAATCTGTACCGGCTCGCACCGCGCATGCGCCAATACCTCGCGCAAGCGGCCGCTGCGCAGATACGGAGACGCCGCCAGCGCGGACAGTTGAATCAGGCCCAGCCCCTCCAGGCCGCAATGCAGATAGGCCTCGGTCTCGTTGACCGAATAGCGGCTTGGCAAGGCCATCGGCACATTCGCACCGTCGACACGGAACCGCCAATCCAGCGGACGGCCGGTGGCGTTGGACAGATAGTTGACCACCCGATGCGCGTGCAACGCATCTACCGATTTCGGCTCGCCAAAGCGGCCCAGGTATTGGGGCGATGCGCAGGTCACCCATGCAAGGTGGCCGAGGCTGCGCGCCACCAGCGTCGAATCCGTCAGCTCGCCGCTGCGAATGGCGCAGTCGATCCCTTCATAGATCAGGTCTGCGGGGCGATCACTCAGGCCCAGCACTACCTCGACATCGGGATATCGCGCCTCGAACTCGACCAGACGCGGCACCACGATCGCACGGCCGACGACGCCGGGCATATCGACGCGCACGCGGCCACGCGGCGCCTGGATTGCCGCAGTGACGTCATTTTCGGCGTCGGCAACATTGGCCAGGATGGCCTGGCACGCCTGCAGATAGCGCCCACCGGCATCGGTCAGGCTCAGGCTGCGCGTGCTGCGATGCAGGAGCGGTGTGCCTAGGTGGCTTTCCAGGTTCTTGATCATCGTCGTGACCGACGAGCGAGGTAGCGCCAGCGACTGCGCGGCTTTGGTGAAGCTGCGCGCCTCGACGACCCTGACGAATACCGCCATCGCTTGAAGTTTGTCCATAAGCCAATCCCGACGATAGACCTTGCGCCGCATGCGGCCGGAAGGTCCCGATATTACCAACGCGTATCGGCCGCGAATGCGCATTGCGACGCGTTGTGAATTCAGTCACGGCGAACAATGGGCGCCCTGCCCGCTCCTACACTGCAAGCCACTTTTGTTGCTTGAGGCATCCCATGATTCAACCCCACGCCACACTCGTTTTGGGCGCCGGCCAGCTCGGCATGGCAGTGCTGCGCAATTTGGCGCCGCGCGTCGCCTCAGGGCAGTTGTCGGTCCTGGTGCGCGCGTCGACCGTCGATTCCAATAATCCCGCCAAACAGCGCGATCTTGCCGAATTGCGCGCCTTGGGCGTCGGTATCGTCGAAGGCGACCTGGCCCAACAATCTGGTGAAGCGCTTGCAGCCACATTCCGCCACCATGACACCGTCGTTTCGTGCACGGGCTTTGTCGGCGGACCCGGCGTGCAGCGCAAGATTGCCCGTGCGGCCCTGGACTCGGGGGTCAAGCGTTTTGTGCCATGGCAGTTTGGCGTGGACTACGACCTGATCGGCCGGGGCAGCCCGCAGGACCTGTTCGATGAGCAACTCGATGTGCGCGACATGCTGCGGGCGCAGCGCAACACCGAATGGATCATCGTTTCGACCGGCATGTTCACCAGCTTTCTGTTCGAACCCGCATTCGGCGTGGTGGATCTGGCCGCCAACACGGTGAACGCGCTGGGCAGCCTGGACAATGCGGTCACGCTTACCACGGCCGAAGACATCGGCGCGCTTACCGCCGAGATTCTTTGCGCACAGCCCCGCATCGCCAACCAGGTCGTGCCTGTCGCGGGCGATACCGTCACGTATCGTGAGGTCGCGGATGCCTTGGACCGCTTGCTGGGCGGCAAGGTCACGCGGCGCGAATGGTCAGTGCCGGAACTGATGCGCCTACTGGCGTCCGAGCCCGGCGATGCGATGCGCAAATATCGCGCGGTATTCGCACAAGGCCGTGGTGTAGCGTGGGACAAAGCTCGGACCTTCAATGCCGAGCGCGGCATCGACGTTTGCACTGTCGAACAATGGCTTCGCCTACACAAGGACGAAATCCGTTCTCTGCGGCGCTGAACCCAATATCCGAAACGCTTATATCTGAAATGACCGCAAACCTATAGTTCTTTAGAACCCGTTGACATAAAGAGGGGCATTGCCGATGATGCGGAAGGCCGCAAGCGCTGGGCCACCATAATCACAACACCGCGGCACAACACCGCGCTCGCCCTGCGGGACGCGGCAACCAGAGAGGCAAGCCATGGAGACAACCCCACGCAACCCCGCACGGCGCCGCCTGTTGGCTGGCAGCGCCAGCGCCCTGGCCGCGGCCGGTCTGGGCGCCACCGGCCTCGCGCGGGCCAGCGATGCGCCCGCCAAACCCGCCGCCGCAACTGCAGCCCCACCCGCCGCATCCACGGCCAAGCCCCTGCCCCCGTATGCGGCCTGGAAGGACGCCGACAGCGTCATCGTGCACAGCGCCAACACCATCGAGACGCGCCGCAGCGCATTTGGCGACGGCATCATCACGCCGTCGCGCCAGCTCTACGTCCGCAACAACCTGCCGCCGCCGGATGCGGCCATCCTGAACGACCGGGACGGTTGGAAGGTCGAGATCCAGGGTGTCAAGCAGCCGCGCACGCTGACCGTGGGCGACCTGAAGACACTGGGCGTGGAATCGATCGCCACGGTGCTGCAGTGTTCGGGCAACGGCCGGGGCTTCTTTCCCCACAAGCCCAGCGGCACGCCGTGGGAAGTGGGCGCGGCGGGCTGCGTGATGTGGACGGGGGTGCCCGTGCGCACGCTCGTGGAATACCTGGGCGGCCTTGATGGCACGCCCGCCTTCATGACCGGAACCGGCGGCGAAGTGCTGCCCGAAGGCCTGGATCCGAAGTCGCTGCTGGTGGAGCGCTCGGTGCCGCGCGAAGCCATGCAGGACGCCATGCTGGCCTGGGAGATGAACGGCGAGCCCCTGTCACTCGCCCACGGCGGCCCATTGCGGCTGATCGTGCCGGGCTACACCGGTGTAAACAACGTCAAGTACATCAAGCGGCTGGCATTCACCGCCGAGCAGAGCCCCGCAAAGATCCAGCAGACCGGCTACCGCCTGACGCCGATGGACGCCAAGCCCAGCCCCGATCAACCCTCGGTGTGGGCGATGGAGCCCAAGTCGTGGATCAACGCGCCGGGCGCAAACGGTCAGCCCGTGAAGGCCGGACGCGTGGTGGTGCGCGGTGTGGCGTTTGGCGGCATGCACGCAGTCAAGCGTGTGGATGTGTCGATTGACGGCGGCAAGACCTGGAAAGCAGCCGCATTGATCGGGCCGGATCTGGGCAAGTACGCATGGCGCCAGTTTGCGCTGCCGGTGGAACTGACAGCGGGCCAGCACATGCTGGTCAGCCGCGTCGAAGACACGCAAGGCAACGTGCAGGTGGAGAATCGTTTCGAGAACGCGCCGGGCTACATCAACAGCAGTTGGCGCGACCACGGTCTGGCCATCAACGTGTCCTGACGATGGCGGAACCGATGCAAAACCGTGAAGTAAAGCTGCATGTCGCATCCCGCCGCCCGATCGGGTGGCGGGTCCGCACCGCCTTCGCCGCAGGCGCCTGCGTGCTTGCAGGCGCCGCGGCATGGGCGGCGGAACCCCCCCAAGCCCAGGCGGGCCGCCCCATGTTGCAGAAGTCGACAAACCCCGCCAGTGCCGGCTGGCCCACGCTGG
>CBHWAL010000126.1:0-9917 GCA_966111495.1 uncultured Achromobacter sp.
CCATGTTCTTGGACCGCATCAGACCCTGGCGCAGGGTCAGCATGGGCTCGTACTTGTTGCCGTCGTTCTTGGGCTGCCAGGCCTTGGAACCGGTCTGCTCGGCCGTCAGCATGAAGGGCTGGTCGGAAATCTGTGTGGCGGGCGTCAAGCCCCGTTCCAGGGCGGCCGCGTAGACGAACGGCTTGATGTTCGAGCCCGGCTGGCGCCATGCCTGCGTGACGCGGTTGAAGTGACCGCGGTTGAAGTCGAAGCCGCCGATCATGGCGCGGATGGCGCCATCCTGCGGAACCATCGACACCAGCGCGGCCTGCAGCGCGGGCATGTTGATGATTTCCCAGTTGTCGCCGTTCTTGTGGATGTAGACCACGGAACCGCGGCGGATGCGCTGGCTGTCGCTGGCCTTGGGATTGAGCGCGCGGGCCACAACCGCCAGGGCCTTTTTGTCCGAAATTGTAATGATGTCGCGCCCGCTGCGCGCCACGGTGACTTCGGTGGGGCTGGCGGCCAGCACGACGGCGGCAAGCAGGTCTTCGCTGTCGGGCGACTTTTCCTGCACGCCGTCCAGGATCTCGTCGAGCGCCTGGGCGTCCTTTTCCACGTCGGCGGGCAGCTCGACCTGGTCTTCCGGGCCGGGATACACGGCGCGGCGCGTGTAGTCGATGATGCCGTCGCGCACGGCGCGGTACGCGGCTTCCTGCGCCTTGGAATCGATCGTGGTGTAGACGTCGATGCCGGACGAGTAGGTGTTCTCCTGGAACACGCCGTACATCAGCTGGCGGGCCAGTTCGGCCGGATAGTCGCCATGCACCGCAAACCCGCGCGTGCTGCTGCCGTCCGAGCCGCGGATCGTGAGGCGCTGTTTCAGGGCTTCGTCGGTCTGCTCTGGCGTCAGGTAGCCCAGCGTCTTCATGCGGCCCAGCACGTAATGCTGGCGGATCTCGGCGCGCGGGTAATTGGTGATGGGATTGAACCGCGAGGGCGCCTTCGGAATGCCGGCCAGCATGGCGGCCTCGGCGGGCGTGACCTCGGACAGCGGCTTGCCCAGATACGTGCGCGAGGCGGCCGCGAAACCATAGGCGCGATGGCCCAGGTAGATCTGGTTCATGTAGAGCTCGAGGATCTGGTCCTTGGTGAGCTCGGATTCGATCTTGAACGTCAGCAGCAGCTCATAGAACTTGCGCGAATACGTCTTTTCCGACGACAGATAGAAGTTGCGCGCGACCTGCATGGTGATCGTGCTGCCGCCCTGGGACTTGGAGCCCTTGACGATGTTGGTCAGCACGGCGCGCGCGACGCCCATCCAGTCGACGCCGCCGTGGCTGTAGAAGCGGTCGTCCTCGGCCGCCAGCACCGCCTGCCGCATCACCGGGGGGATCTCGTCGAAGCGCAGCACATTGCGGTGCTCTTCGCCGTATTCGCCGATGAGTACCTTGTCCGCGGTGTAGATGCGCAGGGGCACGCGTGGCCGGTAGTCGGTCATCGCGTGCAGGTCGGGCAGGCTGGGCCACGCCAGGGCCAGCGCAAGGCCGAGCACGACGGCGCCGCACACGGCTGCGCCGGCAGCGGCGATGCCCGCTTTGACCAGGAGAGGTTTCCAGGGGAGGCCCGATTTGCCGCCCGGGTTGGCGGAGGATTGCTGGGGATTGCTCATTGCAGGCGATTCTAGGGCAGAACGCTATAGACCGCCCAGGGCGCAATAAGGTTTCAGTAACGAAATCTGCCCATACGAGCGGTTATTCAGCTTTTGTTCAGGTGCGGGGAACACCGGGGACGGATTCCAGATAGCGCTGGGGTGGGGCGCCCAGCGCGCGATGGAACATCGCCGAGAAGGCGCTGGCGCTGCGGTAGCCAAGGTCCGCCGCAATGCGCGCCACGGGCACGCCCATCGACAGCCGGCACACCGCGTCGGCCAGACGCACCTGCTGGACCCACTGCCGGTAGTTAAGGCCCAGTTCGGATTGAAACAATCGGATCAACGTGCGTGCGCTGGCGCCGACTTCGCTGCCCCAGTCCTCGATGCCGCGTTGCAGGCCGGGTTGGTCCAGGATGGCCGCGCAGATGGCTTGCAGGCGCCGGTCACGCGGCCAGGGAATCTGGATCGGCACGATGCGCGCGGCGGCCAGTTCGGCCAGGATCAACCCCGCGATCTGCTCGACCCGTCCCCCGAGCGGATAGTCGATGGGCTCGGCCGTCAGCGCCAGGATCAGCTCGCGCAGCAGGCCGCTGACCTCGATGACCTGACACTCGGGCCAGTAGTCCTGGGCCGCGTCGGCATGGATGTACAGGGAACGCATCGAAACCGTGCCCACCATGTCGACGCCGTGCGGCACGCCCGCCGGCACCCAGAGCGCGCGTAGCGGCGGCAGCGCCCAGAAGCCGCTGGGCGTGGTGACGCGCATCACGCCTTCGACGGCATAGATGAGCTGGGCGCGCGGGTGGGTATGGGGACCCGTCTGCGCGCCGGCGGTAAATTCCTTGGCCATCGCCGTGACGACGCGCGGACGGTGCTGGTAGTCATGCGCGTTGATGCTGCGGGTGGGATCGGGGGCGGGGCGCACGACCATGGTGTCACTTCCGGCAAAAGGATGAGGGGGCGCCCGAAAGCGCATGGCGCCTATTTTGTCATTGTGTCGGCACAGGGGTTGTCACTTTTTCGACGAAAATTGGCAGATCGCGCCGGCGCCGGATTTCTACACTGTTGCCTGGTCCCGGCGTCTGGCCGGCTTGTCCATTTTCTTCGTGCGACCCATGAACTCCGCCCAGAATCCCGCTGCCGGCCTGTCCGCCTCGACCTCTGCCGCATCCTCCGCAGCCCCTGCCGCCGCGGCACCGGCTGCCGCCTCCGATCCCTCCACCGCCTTCAAGGTGCTGGGCGCGATCAGCGTGGCGCATCTGATGAACGACATGATCCAGTCGATCCTGCTCGCCATCTATCCCATGCTCAAGGACTCGTTCAGCCTGACGTTCACGCAGATCGGGTTGATCACGCTGGTCTACCAGCTTGCCGCGTCGCTGCTGCAGCCGTTCATCGGCTTTTATACCGACCGCAATCCCAAGCCGTATTCGCTGCCCGTGGGCATGGGCTTCACGCTGGTGGGCCTGTTGATGCTGTCCATGGCGCCGTCGTTTGGCTGGCTGCTGGTGGCGGCGGTGCTGGTGGGCACGGGTTCGTCGGTGTTTCATCCCGAATCGTCGCGCGTGGCGCGCATGGCGTCGGGCGGCCGGCACGGGCTGGCGCAGTCGCTGTTCCAGGTGGGCGGCAATGTGGGATCGGCGCTGGGGCCGCTCTTGGCGGCGCTTTTCATCATTCCGCACGGGCAGGGCAGCGTGGCGTGGTTTTCGCTGGCGGCGCTGTTCGGCATCGGGGTGCTGATGTGGATCGGACGCTGGTACAGCGCCAACCGCGTGCTGCTCAAGCCACGGGTGCGGCGCGAGGGCGCGGGCAATGGGTTGTCGCGCAATCAGGTGCTGGGCGCGCTGGCGGTGCTGGGCGTGCTGGTGTTCTCAAAGTATTTCTATCTGGCCAGCCTGAACAGCTACTTCACCTTCTACCTGATCGACAAGTTCGGGCTGTCGGTGCGCGAGGCGCAGCTGTACCTCTTTCTGTTCCTGGCCGCCGTCGCGGTGGGCACCGTGGTGGGCGGGCCGGTCGGCGACCGCATCGGCCGCAAGATCGTGATCTGGGTGTCGATCCTGGGCGTGGCGCCTTTCACGCTGCTGCTGCCGCACGCGGACCTGTTCTGGACGGGCGTGCTGGTGGTGATCATCGGCGTGGTGCTGGCCTCGGCGTTTTCGGCGATCGTGGTCTATGCGCAGGAGCTCGTCCCGGGCAAGGTAGGGATGATCGCGGGGCTGTTCTTCGGCTTTGCCTTCGGCATGGGCGGCCTGGGCGCCGCCGTGCTGGGCAGGGTGGCCGACGCCACCAGCATCGGCTACGTCTACCAGGTGTGCGCCTATCTGCCGCTGCTGGGCGTGGTGGCGATCCTGTTGCCGAAGATGCGGCGGGTGTAGGCCCGCCGTGCCTTCAGCCCGCCCGTAGCGATTGCAGGCGCGGGAGGCGGTGTTCGATACCGTCGATCTGCCCCGCGCTGCCGTGATGGATGACGGTCACTCGGGTGGCGCGCAGTTGCGCCAACTGCTCGGCGCTGACATCAAAGCTCTTGGCCAGGCGCTGATCCGTGAGCGGGCGGATCGGCTTGCGGCGGTCCTTGCCGCCGAAGCGGCGGTGGTTGTACACGGCCCACGCCACCAGCACCGCGGCGTTGACCACGGCCAGCACGGCATAGCCCCACAAGGTCTGCACCGTGGGCAGAAAGACGGGCAGGAGCGGCGCGTCCGGGCCGCTGGCGGCCCCGCGCAGGATCGCCAGGATGCCGGCGCCAAAAAGGTAGACGAAAGCGAACCAGCCGAAGGCGGTCAGCGCGAAGTCGAACAGGTAGCCCGCGCGCGAGCGTTGCGTGGTGATGATCATGATGCGTCCGGTGATTTGATGCCGCGGTCGGGGCTGGTCCAGCGGGCGCGCTGGGCCTGCTTGCGCAGCATGACCTTGGGAAAACTGACCAGCGTGGTGAAGAGACTCACCATCCAGTAGGCCAGCGGATACCAGATAACCCAGTACAGCGAGCGCGCCAGACCCGGTTCGTAGCGGCGATCGATCAGGATGCTGACGGCGAACTGCAGCAGGCACACGACCGCCAGCATCATGCCGGTGAAGGCCGGCGGCAGCAGGCTGGCGATCTGCATGTTGTTGGGCAGCGCGACGATCTGGCTGACCAGCCACAGCACCACCGACAGCGCGAACGCAAACGCCCAGGCCGTCGACAGGCAGAACTCGGCCATCAGCGGCCATAGCCGGCGGTGGCGCCAGTTCCAGATCGAGCGCAGGTTCTTCAGGAATACTTCCGCGCCGCCCTGCGCCCAGCGCAGCCGCTGCTTCCACAATCCGCGTAGCGTCTCGGGCATCAGGATCCAGCACAGCCCGCGCGGTTCGTAAAAGATGGACCAGTGGTCGCGCTGCAGCTTCCAGCTGATGTCGATGTCCTCGGTAATCATGTCCAGGCTCCAGTAGCCCGCGCGGTCCAGCGCCACGCGGCGGAAGGCCGCGACGACGCCCGACACCGTGAAGACCTGCCCGTACACGCGCTGCGTGCGCTTGATGAGCCCGATGATCGAAGAGAACTCGCCGACCTGGATGCGCCCGATCAGGGTGGAGCGGGTGCGGATGCGCGGGTTGCCGGTGACGGCGCCCACGCGCGGGTTGTCGATCAGCGGCGCCACCAGATACGCGGCGGCATCAGGGTCGAGCAGGGCGTCGCCGTCGATGCACACCAGGTATTCGCTGCGGGCCGCCAGCGCGCCCATGCGCAGCGCCATGGCCTTGCCCTGGTTCTGCGCCAGATGCACCACGCGCAGGCGTGGATGTTCGGCGGCCATGCGGTCCAGCAGCGCGGCCGTGCCGTCGGTCGACCCGTCGTTGATGGCGATGACCTCGATGTGCGGATAGTGCTGGTTCAGGGCGGCCAGCAGGGTTTCTTCGCCGTTGTCGGCTTCGTTGAAGCACGGCACCAGAATCGACACCAGCGGCGAGCCGGCCAGTTCGGGCGGGGTACTCTCAGACCCCCATGCCCAGTGGCGCTCCCAATGCCACCAGAAGTAGATGCCGCCCGCCATCCACATGCCGGACATGAACAGCGGATAGAAGAACACGAAGCCCAGCAGCGCTTCGCCGGTCAGCATCAAGGTGAATCCGAACGGCGCGCCGAGCACCGCGCAAAGAATCAGCAGGGCAATCAATCGATCAGTCATTGGAGGGGATACCAGGCTTCGGAGATGGCGGGCCGGATGCCTTGCAACCGGGGCTGGTCTTGCGAGAAATCGTCGGGGTAGTAGCCGAAGCTGCGGGCGCCGCGCAGTTGCAGGCGGCGCATCCAGCCGGCCAGCACGTCGGTGTCCACGGGAGTGGCCTCGGGCCGGTCTGGGCCGGTGCGCCAGTCGCGGCTTTGCAGTTCGAACACCGTCCTGGACAGCGCGCCGGGCCGGCGGGCGACGGTGTCGACCAGCTCGTCCAGCCAGGCGTTTTCCTTGCCGGGCGCCACGTCTTCCATCAGGGGCATCGCCATGGGCGCGGTCCAGTCGTACGCGGCCAGGAAGTCGTCCAGGTTCTGCGCGAACCAGGTTTCGCTTTCGGGATTCAGGATGGGCTGGGCATAGATGTTGCGTGCCGTCTTGATCTGCGGCCCGCGCACGGCGCGCACCCGCTCGGCAAGCGCCGCAGTGAAGTCCACCAGATAGCGGCTCTTGTAGCGGGTCCAGCGCTGCATCGTGTCCGGATCCGCGCGCAGCTCCGCGATGCTGCCCGGCAACCCCGCCGCGCGGTACGCGGCCAGCGCGCCGGAGCTGGCGTCTTCGAAATCCGACAGCAGCGCGTCGTCGTGGAACAGGATGCCGTCGAAGATCGCCTGGCGCGCCAGGTCTTCGTACAGATCGCCGATGCGCGCGCGCACGGTGGCGTCAAACGGCGACAGGCGGCGGTACTGGTCCGGGTCCGGCGCCACCTGCCCGGTGGCCGGATCCCAGCGCGCGACGCGGGGCAGGGCAGCGTCCATGTCGAAGGCCAGCACGGGCATCCACGCGTAGACCATCACGTTGGCGCGGTTGTGCAGTTGCCAGGCCGCGCGGTTGAAGAGGTCGGCGCGCATCGGCAGCCAGCGGTTCGGAAAGTACAGCGACTTCACCAGCCCATCGCCCTGCGGGTCGGAATAGGCCTGCAGGAATACCGTGTTGATCTGCATGTCGAGAATGCGATGCACCAGCACGCCCAGATTGCGGTCGGTCTGTTCCGGGTCCGGGTCGTAAACGTAGTCCAGATCGATGTGCGCGACGCGCATGAAGGGGTCGGCCTCCATGCCCACCACGCTGTTGGCAAACGACTTGAGCGCCGGATCGCTGGCCAGCAGCATGCGCGGCGTGGACATCAGGCGGGACAGGCGCCCGGGTCCGTCTTCCAGCGTCAGCGCCATCTTGTAGCCGTTCTCGGCGGTGATGCGCAGCGTGGAGCCGCCTTCCGCGCCATAAGGCCAGACCCACACGCGGGGCTTCTTGCCGGTGGCCGCGCGGATCTTTTCCGTGATGGCGGCCACGTCGCGGCCCATGCGGGCGTCGAACTGCGCCTCGGTCTCGTACTGGCCGGTGCGCGCATCAAAGGCGCGGATCGCAGCGGCCGGCTCGGTGTTGCCCTGCGGATTGGCGAGCGCGCCGTAGTGCGAGGCATCGGTGTGTGCTGCGATCTCCACGAGGCCCGAGCGCGAGATCTCGCGGACCTCGTCCCAGTTCAGAAAGCGTTTGCGGGCCTCGGGCGTGCCGCCGAAATCCACCGGGCGATCGGACGGGGTGTCCATCCACGCGCCCACGGGCGCCAGCAGCGCCGGCCAGCCATAGGCTTTCAGGATGGGCAGCACACGGGTATGAAAGCTGCGGTAACCGTCGTCGAACGACAGCAGCACGGCGCGGTCGGGCAGCGGCTTGCCGCCTTGCCGGGCAGCCAGGATCTGGTCCACCGACACGGCCTGATAACCGTTGGCGCGCAGCCAGGCCAGCTGTTCGGCAAGCCGGTCCGTGCGCACGCTGAGAAAGGCCTGGTCGGGGTCGTCGTCTTCGACGTCGTGATAGGCCAGGGCCAGGAACTGGCCATTGACCCAGGGCCGGTCGGCGGCCGCGATGGGGCGCTCGGCGGGCGGCGTGTAGACGGGAATGTCCTTGGCGCAGGCAGTCAGCGCCAGGATCAACAGGAACACCATGCCGGCGAAGATCAGCCGGGTAAGAAGTTTGAGCATCATGTCGTTTCCGAAAAGACCGGGTCAGAAGCGGTAGGCAAGGTCAAAGACGACGCGCAGTTCACGCTCGCGCTCGCCGTCGTAGGGCCGGCTGGTGCCGGTGACCATGAAGCCCATGTCCAGCACGTCGTTGGCGCGGTAGCGCTGGCCATAGCCCAGCGCCACGACGCCGCCCGTGCCGTAGCCCTGCTGGCTGTAAGTGCCGGCCCCCAGCGTGCCGATCTGCTCCCACGCGGTTTCGTAGCGGCGGTGCAGCGTGTGCGTCAGCCGCACGCCGGGCAGGGCCAGGAAGTCGGCGCTGGGGTTGAAGTAGGGCGCATCGTCGCGATTGTTGTGCTGGGTCGACAGGCCCAGCTCCAGGTCGGCCTTCAGGTGCGGCGCGGTGTAGACGCGCTCGCGGCCGGTCAGCCCGAATGCCCAGCGCGTGTTGCCGTCGCTGAAACGGGACGGGGCGGCCGATAGCGTCCACTCGCGGCGCTCGTCGGCACGCCAGCGCACGTACATCGACAGGCCGTTGGACGAAACGTCGTTCGTCAGGGCGCGCAGCGGCGTGTCGCGCGACAGGATTTCGGCCGAGCCGCCCACCTGCCAATGGTCGTTCAGGTCATACGCGGCGGACAGGCGCGCGCCGGGCTTCACGCAATGGCCGTAGTCGTTGGTGGAGACCTCGCCTTCCAGCGTCAGGTCGCGCACGCGCCATTCCACGCCGGTGCGCAGCCAGCGGTAGATGCCGCGGCCTTCCTCGAAGTCTCCCGATGCGTAGCCGCCACCGCCAAAAGCGCGCCAGTCGTAGCCCATGGGCGGCGAATACAGCACGGCGTCGATGCCGAAATCGCCATTGCCCGTGACCGGACTGTCCGAGGCCAGACCGCGGTATCCGGTGATGCGCAGTTCGGCCTTGCGGTGGACCTCCCATTCGCGGGCCAGACGCCGGCTGGTCAGGTTTTCGGGCGACCGGGCCAGCGTGTCCGCCGACAGCGCCTCGGCCTGCCGCCATTCCTGCAGGTCCAGGGCCGTGAAGCCCTGGCCGTTCTCCACCGCCAGGTCGCGCGGGGCCAGCGTTTCGGCCAGCTTCAGTTCGATTTCTGATGCGCGGGGCAGCGAGCGGGCGCGGTAGACGGTAGCCAGGTCGCTGCGCAGTGCGGAATTGTTGGGCGCCTGCTGCACCATCTGCGCCATGCGCTGGTGGGCCTGGACCGTGTCGTCGGCCTGAAGGTGCGTGGCGGCCAGCGTCTGGCGGCTTTCCAGGTTCAGGTCGTTGGGCATGCGCGTGGCCTGGCCCTTGTAGTACAGCCAGGGAGCGTAGCCAGACTGGACGGCGTCCGTGACCGGGGGCGTCTCGTCGAACTGTTCGCCTTCGGCCAGCGCGTAATACAGACCGGTCTGTGTGGCCAGGCGCTGCGCCGGGTCGTCGCCGGGCGCGCTGTCGCTGGCGGCCACCTGCCGGTATAGATCACGGGCGCGCTCGGGCTGGCGCAGGTACAGATAGGCGGACGCCACGTCGCTGAGCGCGTAGCGCGGCACATCGACGCCCTCGGCCACCAAGGCCTCGTATTCCTCGATCAGCGACTGCATCTGCACCCGGGCGTGCAAGGCGTGCAGGCGGTCGATGCGGGCGCGCAGCACGTCGGCGCGGGCCTCGTCGCCCAGTTGGCGCCAATCCGCGATCGCGGCGTCGTAGCCCGCCAGCGCGCGGTCGGCGATGGAAAACCGTTCGGCCTCGCCACGCGCCGGCATGGCCGACAGCCGCGTTTCCTGCGCCAACGCGTCGGCCTGCAAGGTGCGCATCTGCGCGGGGGTAAACAGCGTTTCATGGCGGCGCGCCCAGTCCAGCGCCACGTCGGCCATGCGCGCGCCCTGGAGCGCCCGGATGTATTCGCGCAGCACGTAGGACGTGGCGGGCGCCAGCGCCAGGGCCTGGTCGGCCTGATGCAAGGCTTCGAAGGGCAGGGATTGCCGCGCGTAGACATAGCTGAGCGCGAGCCGGGCATCGGCGTCGCGCGGGTATCGGGCAATGCGTTTTTCGCCTGCGGCGATGGCGGCCGGGAATTGCCCCGCATCGGCGAGCGTCATGATCTCGCCGGC